>NZ_DKIK01000107.1:0-5293 GCF_002454215.1 Acinetobacter sp. UBA6720 | reverse complement strand
TCAGTTGTCTTATAAGGAAGAGTATAACACAAAAATTAGTTAAGTTTACCCTTCAGACTTGTCTAAACATCAAACGGGTTATCCCGCTTTTCTTCAACAAGCTCTTCAATGGCAGGTTGGTGCTTATGTTCACAAGCATCATGCTTAGGAGACAATGGCATCAACAATAACAATTCATCTTCTATGAGAGAAAGTAAATCAGCAGTCGCAGGCGCATCATAGCTGCCTTTGGTTGTCGCTTCACTTTCACCTAAGACGATGAAATCAGCATCCTCATCCAAGCGCTCTATCAGTGACTCATCATCTACTAGAGCTAGATGAAAATCTGAAACCAGTTCAATGTTAACCACGTCTAAACAACGCTGGCATTCCATTGGGACTTGTGTTTCAACGTGACCATCTAGCCATACAATGCGATGATACGCATCCATTGATAGCTTACAGTCTATGTTAATCAATTGATCATCAATTGATCCAACAGCTTCACGAGCAATACGAACAAAGCGAGACAATGGCAGGGTACCTGACCATGTAAAGCCTTGTTCAGCCCATTTAAACGGCTCAATCTGTGCCGGAAAGGTATTTGCTGACATAATTAAGGCGGCAATTCTACAAATTCATCAGTACTCTGTCAAAGATTAAGATACAATTTTGTACTTATTTAGACAGACCATTTGGGTAACTTAAGTCATGCATCTGTTGCAGCCGCAAACAGAAGTGAGTATTTCATCACTTATGAGCACAATTTCAACTGCCAATTCTGACATTTCAGACCGCCAAGTGCAACTCTCAACGTGGGAGAATTTTTCGACAGAAGCACAACAAGTTGATTGGCTCATTTTACACTTTAATCATTGGTTTTCCCACCTGAATGTCAACTTGGTCAAAGGTGACTTTGAACCTGAATACTTTCCAGCAGAGCAAGGCTCCCCTGCTCGTATTCAATTTGCCCATGGTTTCTTTAATAGTGCATTACATGAAATTAGCCACTGGAGCATTGCAGGTGACAAACGTCGTCTATTACCCGATTTAGGTTATTGGTATGCGCCCGATGGTCGCACTCAAGAGCAGCAAGCATTGTTTGAACAAGTGGAAATTAAACCACAAGCGATTGAGTGGTTATTTGCTGTCGCATTTGGTCGTAGATTTCGAGTGTCTTTAGATAACCTCACAGGTGAAGGCGGTGATGGACGTCATTTTAAAGATCATGTTTTTGCGCAAGTACAGGCCTATTTTTCAGAGGATGCGCAACTACCGCGTGATGCGAAATACTTCATAGACTGTATTTGCTTGTGTACACGTGCTGGAAAAACGTTACAGAGCAATGAATTTGAAAGAGAAATGCTCGACTAAATTTGAGATGTTTCACATTTAGGTCATTGAACATGGCTTAAATAAAGCGCCATAATGTGGGAAAAAACATCAGGAGATAAAAACATGCTGCATTTAAGAGTCCATCCTGATAACCCGCAGCCACGCTTAATTAGCCAAGCGGTTGAACGTATTCGTGCGGGCGATGTAGTCGTCTACCCGACCGATGCAGCTTATGCCATTGGCTGCCAAATCGGCAATAAACATGCCATGGAGCGTATCGCCCAAATTCGCGGGCTCGGGTCAAAGCACCAATATGCCATTATTTGCGCAGATCTTTCAGATATTGCAACCTATGCCAAAGTAGATAATGCCATGTATCGTTTACTAAAAAACAATACGCCTGCAGTGACTACTTTTATTTTGCCTGCGACCAGTGAAGTCCCAAAACGTTTGATGCACCCCAAAAAGAAGACCATTGGTTTGCGTATTCCAAGTAACCCAGTGTGCCAAATGCTCCTCAAAGAACTAGGCGAACCGCTACTCACCAGCACCTTAATTTTACCCGACCAGCAAGAGCCGATGGATGATCCTTATGACATCGAAATGCAGCTATCAAAGCGTATTGATGTGTTCATTGACAGTGGACTAGGTACACTCAGCACGACCAGTATTGTCGACTTATCAGGGGATCACCCTGAAGTGATTCGCCATGGTGTAGGCGATGTGAGTGCTTTTGAGTAAAAATGAGCATTTCCCTCTCAATGCCTGCCATCAACATGAGATTAAAAAATATTTATGTAATACTTTGTTTTAATTCAATAAATTCAGGACACTGTGAAAGTATTTGCTTTTGTTCATACCAGACTTTGCCTTGCTTATTTTTTAAAATATAGCTAATCGCGAGCTGATCTTCTTCGACCACAGTGACCACAGCTTTGCCAAAATCTTTATGTTTATCTTCAGCCTCTTTTTGTTGCAAATAATCAAAATAGCCGCACGACATTTGATGATGCAGCTTTTCCATCTGAGTCATTAGATCAGCTTGATCTACTGATGCTGGTAAATTTTGCGTCAGATTTACATAGACCAACGTATGTGGATATTGATTCAGTGCATCAACCTGAAGCGGTAAATTGGTGCGCGCCATTGCTTCATTGACAGATTGAACAAACGAGATATTTTTAAAATGATCACGTGCCTGTTGTTCAAACTGTTTTTTCCAATATAATTCAGTCCCTCCAAATAACACACCAATAATAACCAAACCCACTGCAACGAATTTAATATTCATTCTATTCCTCATTATTTAGTTTTATAGTCGATGAGTTCACACTCATTTAATGACTGAGCTATTATTTATAAAAATAAATTAAATTCAATGAATTAATATTATAAAAAAGCTATAAAGACTAACTTTCCGATGACTAGAAAATCAATGATAACTTTATGAGTAATTCTTAAAATTAGAATAAGAGAATTTTAAGAATTACTCATAAGCCTTCAAAAAAATCAGACAATCGCTGCTTTTGAAAACCCTGAGCATCAAAATTCTCAGGACTGAGCCATTGCTGATAGATTTTCTCCAAGTCTGACCATTCTTCATCAATAATTGAAAACCATGCGGTATTTCGGTTTCATCCTTTGACTATACGATCTTGACGAAATAAACCTACATACTGAAAACCAAAGCGTAAGGCTGCGGTTTTCGATGATGCATTACAGTCATCACATTTTCACTCTACACGTCTAAAACCATTGGCAAAACATTGTTGTAATAGTAAAAAGATCACCTCAGTTGAAGCTTTAGATTTTTTCATTTTATGGGAAAAATAAACATTACCAATTTCTATCACAGTATGCCCAAGTCTTGGATTTAACAAGGCAATCCAACCTTGAACCTCTCCATCAACTTCAATCAAAAAATGGGTCGAATCTTTAAAACCAAATAAATTTTGTAATGAATCTTTTAAGGTCTCTAGGCTTTGTGGTGCAGAATAAGGCAGATACGTCCAACATTCTTCACTAGGCTCAGTGACGACACAATCCCAAATAAGCTTGCTGCTTGCTCAGATAGACCCTCAGCAACATCAATTAAGTTGATATATTGCCCTTTCAGCACCCCTGAAATGGGCTGAATTGATAAATTATGCTTGAGTGAAAAACTAACATTTGGACCGAACTCATTCTGTTGTGTTTTTAAATAATTTTTCATAATGATTTATAACGTAGAAAAAAAATAAGCATTTAGGTGATAATTTAAGCATAAAGTTTTTATATAACTCACATTAAATTGCATAAATATGAAAAATACCCTGACAACTTTAAGGTTTTTGTAAGTGAGTAATTTATTAAAGTATCAATTTCGATTAGAATAGCGTTGCTCTTTGTAGTACGTGTCATCCCTTGAACACCAAAAACTCATGCTTTTGAAAATTCGCGTGGCCAATAACTGTAATGAATCAATCCGTCCATAATGCTATGGAAGATCTTCCGCAAATCCGTGTGATGGATGAGTGGCATGACTCCATTCCTGAGGATTTATATATTCCTCCTGCTGCATTTGAAATTCTCCTTGAGCATTTTGAAGGACCACTCGACTTTTTAATTTACCTGATTCAAAAAAACGGCTTTGACTTATTACAGTTAGATATTGCCCCCATTGCCGCGCAATACCTGTCTTATATGGATGCCATGAAGTCACTGAACATTGAGCTGACTGCTGACTATATGGTGATGGCTGCACTATTGGCAGATTTAAAGTCACGCCTGCTTTTACCCAAAGCTCCAAATGCGATT
Source organism: Acinetobacter sp. UBA6720 (assembly GCF_002454215.1). NCBI lineage: Bacteria > Pseudomonadati > Pseudomonadota > Gammaproteobacteria > Moraxellales > Moraxellaceae > Acinetobacter > Acinetobacter sp. UBA6720. The sequence goes on along the minus strand of NZ_DKIK01000107.1, from coordinate 1,183 downwards.
CAAATCGAAAAAGATCCGAAACAAGAACTGATTGATCGCTTAGAAACGTATTTACGCATTAAACAGGCGGCTGAGCGCTTGGGGCAAATGCCTATTTTAGAACGAGATACCTTCTCAACCAATGTCAGTTTAGGCCAAACTCTAGATCAGAATGATGGCCATAATGTGCAACAACTCCGTGATGCCTTATTCTGCGTGTTTAACCGACCTGAGCCCATCACCCATCAAATTGCACAAGAACCAGTTTTACTTGAAGAGCGCATGGCTTTTATTGAAAGTAAAGTCGCTTCAGGTGAAGTTTTAGTTTTTGAGTCTTTACTGCGTCCCATTCAAGGTCGTATGGGTATGGTTGTGACGTTTATGGCCATTTTAGAATTAACTCGTCAACAGCGGATTCAAATTGTAAGTTCTGGCGTTGAAGCCCCGCTTTCAATACAAGGAGTGAAAAAATAATGCAAGACACAACGACTCCTGTATCCAATGAAGACAACTTACATGAAGTAGTGATGCAACTGGAAGCGATTATTTTTGCAAGTGATGCACCTGTATCACTTGCACGTTTAAAAGAATCGTTCCAAAATCAATATAGTAAACAAGATTTACGCCAGTTTTTACAACAACTTGCCATGCTACAGCATGGTCGGTCAATCGAACTAATTGAAACTGCTCAAGGTTTTCGTTTTCAAGTTCGAGCAAAATACCGTCAAATCGTTGCACAGACGTGGCCCGAGCGACCAACTCGTCTCTCGCCATCGCTACTCGAAATGTTGGCCGTGGTTGCTTATCATCAACCCGTCACTCGAGCAGATATAGAACAAATTCGAGGAGTCTCAAATAACAGTCAACTGTTACGAACGTTATTTGATTGGAACTGGATTAAAGAATCTGGTTTTCGTGAACTCCCAGGAAGACCTGCGTTGTTAGTTACGACGCCTCAATTTTTAAATGCATTTGGCTTAAGTTCTTTAGGCCAGTTGCCTCCCCTGCAGGATGCCAAGGAAGCTTTTATGGCGCTCGATGCGAATGCACCGAAGTCGTAAATAGGTGAACTGTTGATGATAATTTCTAAGGTTATGCTGTCATGAGTGAAAAGTTGCAAAAGGTACTCGCACGAGTCGGTTTGGGTTCTCGCCGTTATATGGAAGAAGTCATTGCCGCAGGTCGTGTGAGTGTCAACGGCCAA
>NZ_DKIK01000050.1:0-3373 GCF_002454215.1 Acinetobacter sp. UBA6720 | reverse complement strand
TCGTAAAAACATGGAACGTGAAGTTCGCAACGGTCTTCGTAACCAAGTTAAACAAGCTGCATTTGATGCACTTGTCGCTGCAAACGAAATTGAAGTTCCAGCTTCTATGGTTGCTCAAGAAATTGACCGTCAACGTCAACAAATGATCCAACAGTTCACGCAACAGTTTGGTGCTCAAGGTGCTAAAGCATTTGACAGCAGCATGCTTCCAGATGAATTGTTCAAAGAACAAGCTGAAAAATCTGTAAAACTTGGCGTATTGGTAAGCAAAGTATTGGCTGATGCTAAACTTGAAGTTGACCAAGCTCGCGTTGAAGCTTACATCGAAGACATGGCTTCTTCTTACGAAGATCCTACTGAAGTTGTTGAATACTTCAAAAATGACAAACAACAACGTTCACAAATCGAAGCTGTTGTTTTAGAAGATCAAGTGGTTGATCACATTTTAGCAGCTGCGAAAGTAACTGATAAAACTGTTAGCTATGAAGAATTGTTGAAAGAGCAACAAGCTCGTCAACAAGGCTAATTAGCTTAAGTGAAAAAAGGCGCGTAAAGCGCCTTTTTTTATCTGAGCAGGGTATCGGCTTGTCCCAAATTCACAAAGCTTATGCAAAAAATATCTGTTATTTAATGGGGAATATTTTGCAATTTCAGTCATTATCCCTCATATTGTGAATATGGGTTAAGTCACAAAAAATTTAGGAATAAATAAACGTATGTATGTTCCAACTATTGAAAACGCGTTAGTCCCAGTTGTAGTTGAGCAATCGTCTCGTGGTGAACGTTCATTTGATATTTTTTCGCGCCTTTTGCGTGAACGAGTTATTTTTTTAACGGGTGAAGTGGAAGACAACATGGCCAATTTAATTGTGGCACAAATGTTGTTTTTAGAAGCAGAGAACCCAGATAAAGATATTCACCTCTACATTAATTCACCAGGTGGTTCGGTAACAGCAGGTATGGCAATTTACGATACCATGCAGTTCATCAAGCCAGATGTCGTGACTTACTGTATGGGTCAGGCGGCATCTATGGGTGCATTCTTGTTGAATGCAGGTGCTAAAGGTAAACGTTACTGTTTAGAAAATGCACGTGTTATGATTCACCAACCACTAGGTGGTTTCCGTGGTCAAGCATCGGATATTGAAATCCATGCACGTGAAATTTTATTCATTAAAGAGCGTCTAAACCGCTTAATGGCAGAGCATAGTGGTCAAGACTATGAAACTGTTGCAAGAGATACAGACCGTGACAACTTTATGACTGCTCAGGCAGCCAAAGAATACGGTCTTGTGGATGAAGTGCTTAGCAAACGTCCATAAGTTTTAAGATTTTAGTATTGGAGTAAATATGTCCGAACATCCTCAAGGACAAAAGCATTGTTCATTTTGCGGTAAAACGCAGTCTGAGGTCGGGAAACTGATTGCAGGCGAGGACGCGTACATCTGTAATGAATGTGTGGACGTATGCTTAGACTTGGTGCAAACCAGTCAACAAGTTGAGTCGGGTGACTGGGCTGCAAAACCATTGCCTAAACCTCACGAAATTCGTGCGGCATTAGATCAATATGTTATTGGTCAAGATGTGGCAAAGAAAACCTTGTCTGTTGCTGTCTATAACCACTATAAACGCCTTAAAGCGACACATGGTGGGCATAAGCACGATGAGGCTGTTGAAATTGCGAAAAGTAATATCTTATTGGTAGGGCCAACAGGTTCGGGTAAAACTTTACTTGCGCAAACGATGGCACGTCTGCTCGATGTTCCTTTTGCTATGGCTGATGCAACGACACTTACCGAAGCAGGCTATGTCGGTGAAGATGTTGAAAATATCGTGCAAAAGCTTCTACAAAAAGCAGACTACGATGTAGAAAAAGCGCAAAAAGGTATTATCTACATCGACGAAATCGACAAGATTACCCGTAAGTCTGAAAATCCGTCGATCACGCGTGATGTGTCGGGTGAAGGCGTACAACAAGCTTTACTGAAAATGATCGAAGGTACGGTTGCCTCTATTCCACCTCAAGGGGGTCGTAAGCATCCGCAGCAAGAATTTATTCAAATTGATACTTCAAATATCTTGTTCATCTGTGGTGGAGCATTCTCAGGTCTTGAGAAAATCGTACAACAGCGTCAAGAAAAAGGCGGCATCGGCTTCACTGCTGAAGTGAAGAAGAAAGATGAAGGCAAGAAATTGTCTGATTTGTTCCGTCAAGTTGAAGCAACCGATTTGGTGAAATTTGGTCTGATTCCAGAGTTTATTGGTCGTTTACCTGTAATTGCGACTTTGGAAGAGTTAGACGAAGAAGCTTTGATGCAAATTCTGACTGAACCGAAGAATGCACTGACACGTCAATATCAACATTTGTTTGATATGGAAAATGTTGATCTGGTTTTTGAAGACTCAGCACTACGCGCTGTGGCGAAAAAAGCCTTAGACCGCAATACGGGTGCACGTGGCTTACGTTCTATTTTGGAAAATACGCTGCTTGAAACCATGTATGATTTACCAAGTCGTACCGATGTTGGCACGGTTGTGGTGAATGAAGACGTGATTAACGGTACAGCTGCGCCATTATTTAAGCCAGAGCGTTTACCAAGAATCGAACAGAAAGATACAGCTAAAGTTGATTTAAAAGTGATTAACTCAAAGTCCGCTTAAGTTGTTATTCATCTGAAACGTGTGAAAAACGAGTGTTTTCACACGTTTTTTTGTATTCAAAAAAAAGAGGGAATGCTACTCTGCATCATAGGCTGGGATGCCTAGATTAAAACTAAAAATTCAGTATCAAAATAAAAAATATGCCGTGAGGAATAGTCATGCGTGCAATGACGATTACGCTTTTAAGCAGTTTAATTTTATTGGGTTGTCATGGGAAAGTTGCAGTAGAGCAACCCGAATTAACATCAACCCTCAGTCATGAGGTCGATTTTGATCACGACCCTGGCATGATTGAGCAGTATCGTATTGGGGTGTTTAGCGTAGGTGGTTGGGTCAATCAAAAATTAGGACAGCGTTTTCAGCGTGTTCAACCTCAACATGAACAAGCAGCGATCGTCTATCTATACCGTCCAGATTCAAAATGGAACCGTCAAGAAATTGTGGCTTCGAGTTTATTTATTAATAAAGAACGTATTCCAAGCCTGCTTAACAATCATTACTATTGGGTCGAATTGCCCGCTGGGACTTATCGTTTATCGAGTAGTCGGCCTTTGGGCATTAATCATTTCCAAAAGCCAAAATATCTCGATTTTAGCGTAGAAGCGGGGCAGTCTTATTTCATCAAGTATGATGAAGAGAACTTGGCTACCCGACGAGAGGTTGCAGGGCCTTTGGTGGTTATCCCTGAAAAAATTGCGATTCAGGAAATTGC
>NZ_DKIK01000155.1:0-37179 GCF_002454215.1 Acinetobacter sp. UBA6720 | reverse complement strand
GCATTGATTCCGTGTGTACGAAAAACCTGAACTGCAGCTTCCAGCAATTCCTCACGGTTTTGTGCAGCACGCTGTTGACGACTGGTCATGGTGATTATTTCATTTGATTTGGGAGTGCTATTATTTAACGGACAAAAGTGTCCGTTGTAAATATTTAATCCTGTAAGATTTTGTAAATCAGGTTGTCTTTTTCTAATTTAATCTAATTTCAATAAGAAATAGGCGACTCGGAAACGTCATCTGCAACCTGCATGGTGTAAATAAGATAATGTTTTATTCGCTACATTTGAATAAATCCAAGGAATGAACAGGTTTTGCAGATGACAATGGTTTTGCCTACTTTTGTCGAAACAAAAGTAGGGCGAGCCGCAGGCTGATGAAGAAATTAAATAAAACAAGATAAGACTCCGCCAAGATAGTTTTTTCAATACGTCGGATAAATATTTAAATCGAATTTTGGTTAACTTAAATCATTTATATTATTGTTTTATAAACGAATGATTGATTTTTCTTGAAATAAAAAAATACGCACAGAACCATCATGTAGATAGATAAGAGTTGTAACAAAGTCGATAGGATTGGAAAAATAAAAGTGCTATGCTGAAAGCACAATAATGATAAATGAGGGGATATGATGAAAACCTTATCTACCCTAGTATTGGTTTTATTGCTCACTCAGCTAACCGCGTGTGATGCAAAAAAGGATTTGAATCAGCCTAGAACTGAGGCTCGTACCATGATTATTGGCGGAGTTCCTGTGCATGATCGTGACTATAAACTTCCATCACAAGAAATGGCTTTTAATCAGAAAACGTCTAGACAGGCTGATGCCTACTAAGATGTAAAATAGGGAGGCATATTGTCAGTACATGGTGGTGCAAGGTGCGATGTGCAGTATAAAAGATGCATTGTGCTACGTCAGATTTGTGAAAATATGAAGTAGACGTCTTACTTCCTGCAAACGTTTGTTGAATTAAAGCCTTACAAACGTATAAAAGGCTTTGTACTCGCCCAATATGCCCAAACTGTTGTGGCTCAAATTGGTTAGATTAGTTCGATTTGCCAATTTGAAGCTTGAATCTCTAAGTTATTTTGTCTGAGTTGCTGGCTAATTGCATCAGCTTGTTTTTGCAAGTCTGCAACCGCTATGGTTTTAACCCAGCGAATTTCACTGGAACTATAACGACCATTTTCACGTCGTGAACTGTCGATGGCCTGTTGGATAATACGATGCTGTTGAGTGAGCAAATCACGTGTGTTTAAAACACTGAGCATGGATTGGCCTGTGCTGGTTTTAGCTTGAGCATTGGTCGCATGAATTTTTTCAATCAGATGATGTAACTCTGTATTTACACTAAAGGCCTCACCCATCAGTGCATTGGGGTCTTCACTCAGTTCATCGCCTTCTTGGATCAAAACATTATTGTTGATGCGTTGTTGTAAAGAGGCGAGCTTGGTTTGTAAATCACTACGCAATAAAAGTGATAAGAGCACAGAAGAGTGCTCTTATCGCTATATATTAAAAACTTAGTGGAACACTGTTTCTAAAGCTTTTAAACCCACTTTTGGATCAAGTAGACCATTGTAAATTTCAGGGATTTCACGTTCCACCCCAAAGAACTCATAAATGGCAAGCATCGCCCCACGAACTGAATATTCCACAGTAAAGACCACGTCATCTTCAATTTCCACAAACTGTCCAAGGAAAGCAAAGTTTTGTGAGCCTTGCGGAATCACTTGTGGACGATCCCCCGGTTTACGGCAGGCAAACAGGGCAGAGGCGTATGGCATCATGGCGGTAGTAACATCAGTCGTTGCCAAAACATGATCTAAAATGTCCTCAAAACCGAGTTGTTTAATCAGCTCTGTTAGAATTTCTTGCCCTGTGGCTTCGGACATTGGTTTTTTGATGTAATCGCCTATATGGTCAATTTGGAAACCGTAGCCCCATAAGGTATATAAACCTTCAGGTAAGTCGGCAAAGTGTGGCTGTGCGGGAACTACGATGGATAAATGCCAACCCGACTCGTACCAAGTCATCAGTGCGCCTGTACCCGGTTCATTGCCTGTATAGTCAATAATACGTTTAAGTAGCACGTCATCTTTCATGGTCAGTGTAAATGACTCCCACTTATGTTCATCGACATTGCCATAAAAAGTCATGGGACGGCCAAAGTCTGGGGCTTTTTGTGCCAGAGTTTCCCAAAGCGTCCAGCCATGATCTTCTCGATTACGAATGAGGGCAGGTACGTCATGATTACCACCATAACGCGAGTCTGCGGTAATAGAGCCTAAAGTGAAAATGGCTAAATCATTGGCTTTTAGATTAATTTGCTCTGTGCCTTCAGGCAATTGTACATATAGGCGCGAGGCATGGCGCTCTTGAGTTTCAGCATTGGTAATGAAGTCTGCATCTGTGACATAGTGTCCAAAACGCACATCGACACCTTGTGCGACTAGCCAACGCTGTAAGGGCAGAATCATTGAATCATATTGGTTGTACTTGGTGCGTTTCACACCTGCTAAAGTATGAATACGCGGTAGTTCTTGAATAAAACGTAAGAAATAGCGTCTTAACTCTGCTGCACTGTGCCATTTTTGAAAAGCGAAAGTCGTGCGCCACATGCGCCAGAAATTGGTTTCAAAAAAGGCCTCATCAAAAAACTCATCAATGCGGCGGCTGCCAATTTTTTCTTCTTTTGAAGCCAATAAGCGTAGCATTTGTGCACGATGTAGCGTATTCAGCCCAAGTTTTGCTGCATCCGCAATGACATGTTCGGCATCAATCAAACGTGCATTGGCATGGGTTTTCACTTTTTCATTAAACTCACGACACTCTTCACGCACCGAAATGTCTGGATTTTCTAAGGATGGAATACTGGAAAATAAATCCCATAGGCACAAATAAGTTTCATCGGTCAGCATTCGCCCACCACGTGTCACCCAAGCTTGTGCGGCGTGCGGGGTATGTCCACCGTCCATCGAGCCACCTGAAATATCGAGTTCTTCTAAAATATGGATATTTTTGGCGGGAACTTTGGCATCACGGATTGCAAATGCAGCAGCAGCCATACCTGCGATACCACCACCAATAATCCAAAGATGGGACTGTTGTGCGTCTAATGGGGTGCGCTTCTTATTTTGCATGGTTCACCTTTAATTATGATGTTAAAAATTATGAAGTAAAAAAATTGGTTTAGAAAAACCTTAAAAATAGTATGTCTTTTTATATATGAAAAATGTATGAAATGGGAAGCAATCCACTCATTATATTTTGTAATCAAAAATATGTAGATAATGGTTATTTTTAATACACATTTGTCTTTTTATTAAAATTTAATATGATTTAAATAATTGATGTTATTATTTTTTATGGAGTAATTGCTCTATTGTTGGCATATTTTTTTTGTACGCGAAATGTGTTTTAAAATAGGCTATGTATTGATCATTAAAAGATATAATCGAATGGCGTAGAGCCTATACATTGAAATATAAACGTGAAAAATAATTGATAAAGTGAATATCGTAACAACCTTGTTTAGCGTAAAATCGTTGCTGATCAAATTCTCTCAACTTAGAGGTCACTCTTGGAATCATTATTGATTTTAGGCTCTATTACTTTGGCATTAATGTTAGGTGCTATTAGTCCTGGTCCAACATTTATTTATGTCGCCAAAAATTCAATTGCGATTTCACGTAAACATGGTTTATTTACTGCTTTAGGTACAGGCACAGGCGCTGCATTGTTTGGTTTGCTTGCAGTCATGGGGTTACAAGCAATTTTGTTGGCTGTACCGTCCGCTTATATTGCTTTGAAAGTTTTTGGCGGTTTGTACTTACTTTGGCTGGCGTATAAAATCATTAAACATGCTAAAGAACCGATGGAAGCTGTAAATGGTTCTGTAAAGACGATGAGTTATGTACAGGCTTTTCGGTTGGGGCTGATTACTCAGCTCAGTAATCCTAAAATTGCCATTATTCTTGCCAGTATTTTTACTGCACTTTTACCCAAAGAAATTCCAACTTATTTCTATGTGGTATTGCCGATGCTGTGCTTTTTTATTGATGCAGGTTGGTATTCGCTTGTGGCGGTGGCCTTGTCTGCGGAAAAGCCACGTCGTGTATATTTAAAGTTTAAGAAAGTATTTGATCGTGTTGCTGGGGCTGTGATGACGGGATTGGGTTTAAAACTTATTTTTGGAATGAAGTAACTGTTTGAGCTCAGGTTAACCCTCTCCAAAAATGAGAGGGTTTTTTATACGTCATCAATCCTTAAAATGAACAGGAATCCATTGATAGCTTTTCCCATCTGCTGAATAAATATGCCCAATGCCGGGGAATGGCAAGTGTGGTGCTGCAATGGTTTGCTCGCCTTTCGCATATTCCGCAAATTGCTTTAAGCGTGTTTGTACCGCTTTTTTCGGGTCGATATCATAATCAATTGCCGTTGTAGGTTTATCAAATTGCACGGTATGTGAGTGCACAATGTCACCAATAAAGACCATCGTTTCATCTTTGGTTTTTAACTCATAGCTAAAATGTCCGGGTGTATGCCCCGCGGTATTAATCACTTTAAAGCCCTGAATTTGATCGCCCAATTGATACGTTTTGAAGCGTTGTTTGGCTTGATAGGGTGCAATGGCTTGTTTAATTTTCTCAACTGTACCTAAGTAATTGGCTTGTTTCTCTTTCGGCAATTTAACAGCTTGTTTTGGATCTAACCAATATTTTGCTTCATCATTCGAGACATAAACCGTTGCATTGGGAAAGTTTGCTACTCCATTTTGGCTAATACCACACACATGGTCTGGGTGCAGGTGCGTCAATAAAATGGTATCGACTTGTTCTGATTTATAGCCTGACGCTTTTAAATTGCTTAATACTGAACCCAAATGTGCGCCAAAACAGCTCGCAGCACCGCTATCCACTAAAACCAGCGAATGACCTGTATTCACGAGGAAGGCATTGACAGAGGTTTGTACACCTTTCTCTTGGTCAGCAGCGTATTTCTTTAAAATTTCATGTACTTCTTTTTCTGGAATGTTTTGAAAGAGTTTAGGCGACATGAAGTTAGTGCCATCGAGCAGGGCGGTGATTTGTACATCACCCATTTGGTATTGGTAATAGCCTGAAACTTGTTTTTGTTGTGCTATGGATTTTGTTTGTGCTTCTACAGCTTGAGCTTGGGGCATCGCTATACATGCACTCAGTGCCAGGATAGTCATCGCCATTTTTGTATTTAGCATTTTCATGATTATGTTTAGCTTAGGAGACATGTATTTTTTAGCATATTTTTGAATAAATTTTATCTGATAAAAACAATAACTCATCAAAAGTGGGAGTTTTATCAGTTTGAATAGTGTTAATTAAGATACTTCGTCACCCAATTTTGCTCCTAGTTTAGGTTTAATTATTATTCATAATTTTCTATTTTTAATATTTTCTTTTGTTTAAAAAAGTTTTTCCATTCCTCTCTAGAAAGTTTGTTCTTAGTTATAAGTTCTATCAAAAAAGTTATCCATTCATCTTGATATAAATAGTCATTATGAGGTTCGTCATAATGATAGTAATCAGGGTTTGTTTCAAAAGCATCGCTATCGGGACTAAAATCAGAATAAGGTCTGATTTTAAAGATACAAAGCAATTGTTTATGATCATTATGTGTCAATTTCAAATTGATAGATTTGTTAACCTCTTCTAAAACTTTGCTTGGTTTCAGTTTGCCGATATTAACGCCTTCAAGCTTTACGACTTTATCTTTAATAATTGCTGTGAGGTGATCATATTTTTCTTTATCTTCTTCTGAAATTGAACTCCAGTTCACAAACTCAACTGCTAAATCACTTTTATTGGTATTGGCAATTTTGGGAATTTGGATCAATTTGATACTGTACTCTTGTGATGCAAATACATCATCACGAATATGATCACGATATTTCTGAATAAATTCTATCAAGTCTTTATATTCTGTAGAAAGTAATTGTTTACTAGCTTTTTTTTGCTGAGTTGTTCTCATTCTGGAAAATTGTAAGGAATGAGCTAAACTTTCATTAATCGCATATTCCTCTCCGAATAATTTAATTAATTCATTTTCATAGTTATATAGAAGTGCTTGGCATTCGCCGAAAATTGTCAACCCGATTTCATCTTTATCAATTGTTCGATGTTCAATTTTATTTCTTAATTTTATAAAAAATTCTAAGTTAATTTTTACTGCTTCTGATAATTTTGCATATTCTTTTATGCATGTTTTTAATTCCCATGCTTTTTTATCACCATCAATCAGTTGATACCTTCCATTTTTCTCTTTATGGAAATATGTGTCTCCAATTGTATGGTTAAAGTGAGCTTGGAATAGTCTTGTCCAAGCCATAACCATGTGTGTAATAAAAGTTTCAACTCTAAAAGGTGCTCTAGGTTTATTGTAAATTTCGACTGCTAATAGAGCACAATCGATTGAACTTTCTAATAAGGATTTTGTTTTGCCTTTTCTTAGTAATGGGGTTTTCATTAATTTTCATATCGATAAGTAAATTATCTAGAGATTATCAGTAAATTATTGATATTTAAATAATATGAGCAGTTTTTTATTTATTTTTGTTGTGGAGAAAGTAACGAAACCCCTTTGTTCGTTAGGGGCACGTCCTTGTGCCCCCTAACGAACGGGCGACATCCATGTCGCTAGTCATGTGATGTAATACTGTTATAAATTCTTTAATGAATGCTCCTTTTTCCTCTGGGAAGAGGTTAGGATGAGGGAATAAAAGAAAGCAATAAAAAAGCCCCTACAATGTAGAGGCTTTTCTTTTAAAGATTAAACCTTAAGATACTTTATCACCCGGTTTAGCACCAGATTCAGGTGAAATCACCCAAACACCTTCGCCATTACCTGCTGCAAGCACCATACCGTTTGAAATACCAAAACGCATTTTACGCGGTGCAAGGTTAGCCACCATCACCACCAATTTGCCTTTTAAGTCTTCTGGCTGATAAAACTCACGAATACCGCTAAACACGTTACGCGGTTCAGCTTCACCGACATTTAAAGTCAGTTGAAGCAATTTATCCGAACCTTCTACCGTTGCAGCTTCCAAAACTTCGGCTACACGTAGGTCAACTTTCATAAAGTCTTCAATGCCAATCACTTCTGCCTCGCCGACTTTAGGTTCAACTTTCACAGGTGCAACTTTCTTCTCTTTTTTCTTTTCAACTTTTGGTGCTTCTGCCGCAGCCGCTAAAGAGTCTTTAGAAGCATCGACCATTGCCGCAACCGCTTTAGGGTCTACACGTTGCATCAATGCTTGGAATTGAGCAATTTCATGCGCAACTAAAACTTGCTTACGTGATTCAAAGTTAAAACTTTCAAGTTGTAAGAAAGCTTGCACTTGAGCCGCTAAGGTTGGAAGTACAGGCGCTAAGTAAACGGCAAGTTGGCGGAACAGGTTAATCCCGACCGAACATACATCGTGTACTTGTTGCTCTTCGCCTTCAATTTTTGCTAAAGCCCAAGGTTTTTTCTCATCAATATATTGGTTGGCTTTATCTGCAAGTGCCATGATTTCACGAATCGCAGCAGAGAACTCACGTGCTTCGTATGCTTTCGCAATTGAATCGCCCGCATCAATAAAGCTTTGTACCAATTCAGGCTCTGCACAAGTTGCTGATAATTTATTCTCAAACTTGGTATTGATGAATTTTGCACAACGGCTCGCAATATTCACCACTTTACCAACTAAGTCAGAGTTCACTTTCTGAACGAAATCATCCAAGTTTAAATCAGAGTCTTCAACTTTATCTGACAGTTTAGACGCGAAGTAGTAACGTAAGTACTCAGGGTTTAAGTGTTCTAAATAGGTTTCAGCTTTGATGAATGTCCCGCGAGATTTAGACATCTTCTGACCGTTTACAGTCAAGAAACCATTGACGAACAAACCTGATGGCGTACGGTAGTTTGCACCTTCAAGCATTGCAGGCCAGAACAGTGCATGGAAGTAAACGATGTCTTTACCAATGAAGTGATAGACTTCTTTGTCAGAGTCTTTCTTCCAAAAGTCGTCAAAACTTAAATCAGGACGTTTAGTCTTGATGTAGTTTTCAAAACTCGACATATAACCAATCGGCGCATCGACCCAAACATAGAAATATTTGTTCGGCGCATCTGGAATTTCAAAACCGAAATACGGTGCATCACGTGAAATATCCCAGTCGGATAGACCCGCTTCAAACCATTCATCCAGTTTGTTGGCAATTGAGACAGGTAAGCGACCTTGGTCACGCGTCCATTTTTGTAAATATTCAGAGAAATTCGGCAGTTTAAAGAAGTAATGATCTGAAGATTTCTCTACAGGCGTTGCACCACTCAAAGTCGATTTTGGATTTAAAAGCTCAGTCGCATTGTATGTTGTACCGCAGACTTCACACGCATCGCCATATTGATCTTCCGATTTACATTTCGGGCATGTGCCTTTAATGAAACGGTCAGACAGGAACATGCCTTTTTCAGGATCAAACAGTTGATTGACAGGACGGATGGCAATATTGCCTGCTTCACGGTTCTTAATATAAATCTCGGAAGAGCGTGCTTTGTTTTCATCACTATTGGTCGAATCATAATGATCGAAATGTACACCGAAACCGTCAAAGTCACGAATGTGCTCTTTTTGTACGTTGGCAATTTGATCTTCAGGTGAAATACCATTTGCTTCGGCACGTAGCATGATGGCTGTACCGTGAGCATCATCCGCACATACATAAGTCACATCGTGTCCCATTGCACGCATGGCACGAACCCAAATATCTGCTTGGATATAACCGAGTAAGTGTCCCATATGGATGGGGCCATTGGCGTATGGTAGGGCGTTAGTGACTAAAATATTACGCACGGATATGACTCTCTCATTCGTATTTTATATAAGGTCAACGATTTTACCTTAGATAGCCGCGACTTGTACAAGTGAATCGGTGAAAAGTTTTCAAACTTATAAGATTGTTGGCTACAATCACGAGAGTTTAATCTTTTGAATAGTCCTTATGCGTATACAAGAAATAAAACAATATAGAAATAATCGAGTAGAAAGAGGGGCAGAACCCATAAAAAATTTCTGTAATGTATGTATAGAATGCTCTACCGCCAGTGAGCAATTATTAGAAAGTAATTATGAAAACGAATTTAGTCATTTAATAGAAAGATCAATTGTCATATCGTTTATAAGTGCAGTAGAGGTCTACTATAAGGATATAGTGGATACAATTTTTAGACTTTGCCATTCTGAATTTATCAAAGAGCCATTGAAGCACATTCATCAAAATAAATATGATATTAATGAATTGGTTGATATGCATGTGAATATGATTCATCCATGTGAACTTGTAACAAATGGTTTGTCTTTTCAAAATATTGAAAGTATAGAGAGAGTTTTTTCTAAATTTTTAAAAAAAGGTTTTTGGAGTTCTTTAAATGGTATGCAATTTAGATTCAAAAATATGCCTGAAAAAATAGCCATTTACGAAGATAAGTACCTCCAATCTCTGAAATTTTTATTTAATTTACGACATGAGCTTGTACATGACGCAGCTAAGCGAAAGTTTATAGATTCTAATTTGATTGAACATATTGATAATGCAAGTTTTTGTATTATGTTTTCTAATATAGTTTTACTAAATATGATTAATGAAAATATAGATCCTGAATTAGAGCTTGATAAATTAAAAAACAATAAATTAAATAGTCTATGATTTCAAAAGTTTTCTTTTTTAACCTCTTAAGAATATTAAAGAGTATCAATTTATGATTGACGATGATTTTGATTTCGAACCCGTGACCCGAATTCCGCAAAATCCACAAGCGACTAAATTACTGGGCAATCAACTTTTACAACAAGCTGAACACTACCTTGCTTCAATGGGCAGTCGACCACATGCACAATTGGTCGAGTCACTCCGTCAGCTCGAGTCTGAAGATTCATACTTTGCAATCATGGCCGATCAACTTGAGTATGAAAGTGATGAACCAATCGCCAATGACGTGCTCAATCTGTTGTTTTTCTGGCAAATGGCCAATCAAAAAGAAGCGGATATGACTGAGTTTCAATTGCCTGATTTAATCCAAACGGGCTATTTCCAAGCGACTTTGCTTGAAGCTTATGATGCAATGGAGTTGGGGGCATTCCAAGCCCAACGTCGCAGCGTGATTGAAGAAACTTTAAAACTGTATCAACAGCAGTGTTATGCCGGTTGTATTACGGTTCTTTATGGTCAAATTGAAGGGATTTTGACGGATGCCCTAGTTGAGCATGGTTATTTACAGCAAAATCAAACCAAGTTTGTCGATGTCTATAAAATCGTGCCGGGCTTGAAAGGCCATGAAGTCAAAAGCCTGTGGCATAAAGTCAAAATTGCCAGTGAAATCAATCCGTATTTCTTGAGCCTTGAAGCATTGAAAATGGATGCGAGTTCTAGTGTCACGGCCAGCCGTCATAATATGGTACACGGTGCGGACGTGACCCATTTCACTCAAGCACGCAGTTTCATTTTGTTTATTTGGCTGTTTGCAGTCATCAGTTTTATCAGTACTTTAAAGCGTTAGTTTGTTCCGTATAAAAGTATAGGATGGATCTAAAATTGATGCATCCTGTACATCTATTGTTTCTAAATGATGCAAATGACGTCAGCACTTAAAAAGCAAGGTATAACTCTGAGTTAAGCAAAATTTTAAATACGATAGAGGGCTGTGACATGACGAATGATAATAAACTCGATGATTTAAAAACCAAAGCGACTGAACTGAGTGAAGACTTAAAGTTAAAAGCTGAAGCGGCAAAACTTGAAGGTGAGAAAGTGGTGGAAGATGTTAAGCATCAGGCCACTGAAGCCAAGCTTGATGCTGAAAAGCAACTGACTGACTTAAAAGAGAATGTAGAAGAAAGTAAAGCTGAAGCTAATGCAGCCTTTGAGCAAAAGTTGGAGTCTGCACAAGCCAAAGCTGAGCATGCGAAACAAGTCGCGCAGGAGAAATTGGATCATTTTAAAGTTGAAGCAGGACATAAACTGGATGAGGCTAAACTTAAAGCTACAGAGTTAAAGCATGAGGCTGAAATTAAATTGGAAGAGTTTAAGGTGCAAGCCACTGAAAAGTTTGACGAATTGAAAAAGAAAGCCACAGAAACACTGCAAAAGTTTAAAAAAGACGACCAAGCTTAATGTTATCTAGCTAGCCGACTGTTATAACCTAAATGTTACTGCACAGACTGTGTATATGATGCAGGGTCTGTGTCTAAATTAAACCATGTAATACTTTGAATTTGGTTATTCACGGTACGAATGGTATAGCGAAAGTTTTGTATTTCATAGATATATACTGTTTCCATAGGGCTGTCGGGAGCAGTGCTTAGCGGTTTAGATACCATTGAAGTCGGTGACAAGTTGATTTTTTTCTGCATGTCCTGAACTTGGTCACCTATGGTCACGGTTTGACCCGTAGGAGTCCTAAACGAGTTGGTTGATGTATCGGCAAAACTTAGGCCTGACAGCAAATAAGCGCAAATAAAAGCGATCCCCCATTTCATTGTTTTTCTCCATATAGCTTCATTATAGACCCACAGAATATAGGTATTTTGCTATGCAAAAACATCACCTTAAATGGTGAGATGAGTCAAAAATTACAATTCTTTACGTTCAAGTTTGAAACAATTCACTGATTTCACTTTGAATGTTCTAGAGCTAAATATTAGCGTTTGACAAGATTACTAATAAAAAACCAACTGATTTGGTAGGAATATCGGTTTTCATTGCATATTCTATGAAGACTTAACTTAACCTCTCTAAGTTTTGTGGTTAAACTATAGCACTCAGCTGTGAACTCGAATTTGGAGCAAATATATGTCGTGGCTTTCTTCTCTTAAATCTGTTTTTTCTCCTGCGCAGGAGGTAAAGGAAGAAGAAATCCAAACAGTGCTGCAAAATTATATCTTGCCCAATTCAAACAATGCTTTAAAAGACCGCATTACTCAAGTGAATGTGCAAGGCAATATCCTGCAAATTACCCTGAATACTTTTCCTGCTGAAGCAGATGATTTACAGCAGATCCATGATGATTTGGCAGTTGCACTTGAAGCGTGTGGTATCAAAGAATTAAATATGCATGTGATTCAGCAAAAAACTGGGCATAAAGAAAAATCTGGTGGCTGCGGACATCAACACGCTGAAGGTGAGAGCTGTTCAAGCCAATCAAAACAGGCAGCGCCGAAAAGCAATTTACCGCCAGTGATTGATGCCTCAGGTTCAACAAACAAAGCCGCTGCACCATCGGTTGAAGCTGATCCAAACAATCCACCGATTCAAAAAGCAGCGCCACAACAGCGTGATGTGCCTAAGCATCCACGTATTCAAAATGTGATTTTGGTATCCTCAGGCAAGGGTGGCGTAGGTAAATCGACCACCACGGTAAACCTTGCACTTGCTTTGCAAAAGCTCGGCTTAAAAGTGGGGGTCTTAGATGCTGATATTTATGGTCCGAGTATTCCGACCATGTTGGGCAATGCGGGTAAAACGCCGATGATTGAAGCGGAAAACTTTGTACCCTTAGATGCCTATGGTTTAGCAGTGTTATCAATTGGGCATTTAACGGGTGATCATAATACTCCTGTGGCTTGGCGTGGGCCAAAAGCGACAGGGGCATTGATGCAACTGTTCAATCAAACCTTATGGCCTGACTTAGATGTCTTAATGATTGATATGCCACCGGGTACAGGCGATATTCAGTTGACCCTTGCGCAGCGTATTCCTGTGACAGGTGCAGTGATTGTGACTACACCTCAAAATGTGGCACTTATGGATGCCACTAAAGGCATTGAATTATTCAATCGTGTACACATTCCAGTCATGGGTGTAGTGGAAAATATGTCGACCCATATTTGCTCAAATTGTGGATTTGAAGAGCAAATTTTTGGTACGGGTGGCGGTGATAAACTGTCTGAGCAATATGCTATTCCGCTTTTGGGACGTTTGCCTTTAAATGTACAAATCCGTGAAAATGCAGATGCAGGGAAGCCTTCGGTTCTAGTTGAAGACAGTGCAGCAGACAGCTATATGCAAATTGCTGAAAAAATTGTAGCAGCATTGCCGAAAGCTGAAAAAGACCAAACCCGTATTTTTTAAATTAAGCCTCAATAAAAAAAGCCCAACCTGATGAGTTGGGCTTTTTTGCTTTTTAGGGTAGTGAATAGGGCTGATTTTGTTTTTTGGCTTGCAAAATATTAATGCTGATCGCAATCACCACCATCAAAATCCCAATAATATCAGTCACAGTTTCAGGGATAATCATACATAAAGCACCTGCACCTAAGAACATCTGCTAAAACCAGTTCAAACCAATTTTAAAGTAACCTTCAGCTGTAGCCCCAGCGCCAAAATACCGACTACAGAGGTAAAGACGATACTCACAATGGTGGTCCATACAGGGAATATAAACTCATGTGTCTGGACGTGTCGCCTCCAGAGTTTTATGTGCCCACTGTAAGGTATTTTCCTTTTAAACCGTCAAGGTTTTATGCCTGAGGTTTTGATGTCAAAATTTGCCCATAGTTTGGATATAAAGTATAAGTTTTATTATAAATTTCAAACAACAAGTTGATATTAATTACATTACATGGAGCAGATGCACCACCTGTCCCGATGTTGACTAATTTGTTTTGTAATTTGCTCGAAGCTTGTGCACTGGTTTCTGTTGTAGTGGAACGTACTGGAATGGTTTTATTGTTTTTGAACGTGTTTCGAGACTTATAAGGACAGTCGAGAATAGCATGAGCTGAGTTTGTCTTTTATACAATTTCCTCGTTTTATTATCTTCAACGCCATTCACTTGGCTCTTTTATCCTTGACTTCACGTGATCAGATTGATGAATAAAAATACGCATTATTTAAAAAGTAATTGATTAAAAATCATTTGAATAGTTTTTTTTCATTAGTCATGTCCATTTGATTTATAAAACCATTGATTCAAAATAAGAATAAAATCTATGACTTCATATTTATGAAAGCTAGATTTGGTACAGGTTTTAGGCTTGATTTGTGCTAATTGTTGAATAAAAATTAAAAAAAGTGTTATCTCGGTTTACTAAATTCGATTGCTTTCATTGAGGGGACTTATTAATCTTATAAGAATACATCTGTGGGTCTGTGAATATGATCACTTGGTTTTTTATTGGTTTAGTCATAACCATTCTTTTGACCCCAGGACCGACCAATACCTTACTTGCTTCATCTGGCATTCAAGTGGGTATCCGTAAGTCATTGCGGCTTATTCCTGCAGAAGCTTTTGGCTATCTCATCTCAATCACAGCATGGGGTTTTCTCATTGGAAAAGTGTCTACACACTTACCATTGTTACCCACTATTTTAAAGCTGTTTAGTGCGAGCTATATTATCTATTTGGCCATCAAATTATGGCGTACAGCCGATGTCGAGGTTAGCTTTAATCAGCCAACCATTCGTGCACGAGAGCTTTTTTGCGCAACTTTGCTTAACCCGAAAGCCTTATTATTTGCTTCAGCCATTTTTCCAACCATTGCTTGGACAAATATGGATTATTATTTGTCGCACATGTCGATTTTTTTGATTTTGATTATTCCGATTGCCTTTTTTTGGACATTTATTGGCTCAATTTTAGCAACCAATAAAATTCGTTGGCTGAACCAATGCAACTTGCAAAAAACTGCGTCGATTGTATTGATGACCTTTTCAATTCCATTGGGATATTCTGCGATTTTAAGCCTCTAATTTGAAGATTAAAGACAGAAACTTTGCGAACATAGATGTGCTTATTTTCATTGAAAGCGATTTCAGTTAAAGTACAACGCAATTATTGAAATTAAGATTTTTGGAAAGAATAAATGGCTATTAAGTCTGATCGTTGGATTCGCGAAATGAGCGAAAAACACGGCATGATCGAACCGTATGCAGAAAACCAAGTTCGTTTAGATGAAAATGGTCAAAAACTCATTTCTTATGGCGTATCAAGCTATGGTTATGATGTTCGTTGTGCACGTGAATTTAAAGTTTTTACCAATGTTCACTCGGCAATTGTAGATCCAAAAAACTTTGATGATAAAAGTTTTATCGACATTGAAGCTGATGTTTGTATTATTCCACCGAACTCATTTGCTTTAGCACGTACCGTTGAGTATTTCCGTATTCCACGCAATGTGTTGACCGTGTGTTTGGGTAAATCAACCTATGCACGTTGCGGTATTATCGTAAACGTGACACCGCTTGAGCCTGAGTGGGAAGGTCATGTTACTTTAGAGTTCTCGAACACGACGAATCTACCTGCACGTATATACGCGGGTGAGGGTGTTGCACAGATGTTGTTCTTCGAATCTGACGAAGTGTGTGAAACGTCGTATAAAGACCGTGGTGGTAAGTACCAAGGGCAAACAGGTGTGACTTTGCCGAAGACCTAAGTTTTTGATATATAAGAAAGCGGATCATTGATCCGCTTTTTTTATGTCAATTCATTCATCGGAAAATAAATATTATCGGACAGTTGGTTTTGCATTTAGTGTGAGTTTCAGCATAATAAATTAAGAATTTAAGGTGCTTTGGTTGACGCAAATAAAAATTATAGTGCGCAAAGTAGAATGCCAAGCAAAGGATGCAGTACATAAAAGATGCGGAGCATCAAATAATAAGGATGGTCGAGATGACGAATCGTATTTATTCTACAGGGCTTAAAAAATCCTGTTTAGCTAGTCTTGTCGGACTTATGTTGACGCAGTCTACTTTTGCGCTTGAGTCACTCTCAGATGAACATCTAGCGGATACTACAGGTGAGGGCATTGCATTACTTCCTGAAAATTTTAAAATGGTCTTTCAGGGACCTAATGATATGTCGACAGCCTCGAGTTACAATCGAGGCGTTGCTAATCCACAACAGTATGATACAGGCTTTATTCGGATTATTCCGATCGGTGAAAATTATTCTAAGTATACAAATGCCGATGATCTGACCACGAAGCGAACCAAGGCTGATATTTTCATTTATGGTTTAGCTCTTTCAAAATCTGATAATAATGCCAACAGCCGTTTTAGCAATCAGGGCTTCACATGGGGAAGTGACGTTAACCCTTGGTTATTTCGTGCAGGAACTGCTACGGGTATTAAACAATTTCAACAGTCAAATGCAAGTGCTGATGTGAGTTTTCTGGGGCTAGAGGCCCCTTTGGCGACAGTTTTGGCCAGTGAAACAGATAACAATATTAAATTAGGCTTATGGTTAGATGCCTTTTCTCGGAGTTGGAATTCTCAAAATAAAGTCGATCCGATTACTGGTGCGCCAACGACAACAAATGCGGCAGCAGATCCTGATTTGAGGGTAGACCAACGCATTCGTTTGCAAGCGGTTGCCAATGGGTTAAGTCTAAATGGTTCACAAATACGTTTATTTCAGACACAAGCATCTGCCTTAGATCAACAAAACAAGACTTTTGGGATGGCGAGCTTACTTCGGATTAATACGAATGATGATCCATCAGGGCTGGTTTATGCAAATACCGATGCGAATAAATCGTTGTTAAACTCCAAAGCATTTCGAATCAGCACAGCTACAATCAATGATAGTACTGCTGTTACTCCTGCTTTAGATCGTTCACTGGCTCCTATCTTTGATGCGAGTGAGGGGCTTTATTTATACAGTCCTAACATTAATTTGGTTTTGGGGAATATGTACCAACCTTTTGTTGTTGGTTCTGAAGGGCGAAATATTATTCTTGAAGTTACCCGTATACCCAAAGTTCCAGAGATATATAAACAGATTTATACCTATTATCCAGATGTGGAAGGTGGAACCAGTACTGAATATAAAGGCTCAACTTGTAATGTAGCGTATTGTGGTTCAAATATCGTACAAACAGGTGCAGGCTCTACAGCTGTCAATTATCAAGGGAATAATGCAACACACAGCAGTATTTCAATCGGTAGCGTGACACGTGATCCAACCAGCAACACCTTAAAAGCCAATACAGCGACCAATTCTACAGGTGTGGTATTTCGTGGAACAGGAACAGCAACACCTGTGAACTTGGGTTCTGTTGCTATTGATGGTGTGTTGATTCAGCATTTTAAAATTAAGACTACAGGTTTGTAGGGGACTGACATGATTAAAAAAATATGTATAGCCATGTTGATCTCTAGTCCGATGTTATCTCAAGCTGGCTTGGTTGACCTGGATAATACTGAATTGGTGGGTGTTACTGGTCAGGGAGGGGCGGATTTAAGCTTAACACTCTCGATTAACCACCAATATGCCAATGACATGAGTCTTAATTCTATCTCTAAGACTAATGGAGTTGATGCGAATGGGCGAGCAATTGTGACGGAAGCATATTATCAAATGCGAGCAAACCAAGACTGTGCTTTATTAGAACTCTGCCGTATAGCGATTTCCCCAAATAATCATAAAGAAAATGGGCAGCAAAAGTGGCTGGTATTTAAGCAATTTCAAGGAACAATGCAAATTGATAAATTTTCACTGGAAGGGACTACACTTCTGAATAGAGATGGAAAGCCACAAACTGCGATGCTACTCAAGTTTTTTGATGATAAACCGTTAAAAATCCGTAATTTGGGCTTTGCTAGTCTTTCAGTTGAAAGTGGTGATCAGGGCTATTTTAATACCGCAACCTACAATGGCTATGGCACGACCAAATCAGTACCCAACTTCGACAAAGGTCAAGAGCAAGGGTTTATGGGGCTCAATGTACATGGGAATTTGCACCTAGATGGGAATCTAAAAATCTTTAGCTATAACTGTTCAGGTACTGCGAGTAGTCGCTGCTAGTCATAAAGTTTCAAAAGGATATTGAAATGCATAAAATAATAAAATTAAACCTTCTGACACTATGCATTTGCGCGGCGAATCAAAGCTATGCATTACAGGCTTTAAATGACCAAACTTTAAGTGATGTGACTGGTCAAGATGGCATTTCTATTACGCACGAAGCATCAAAAATTCAGATTAAGCAACTAAATTGGGTTGACCCAGCAGAAGTTGGCCAGATGCCCGTCAAAACAGGCTTACACAATATAGAGATTAAAGCTGCTAATGATTATAACAATATTCAATCTAAACTTGATTTCGATGTTGGAACTACACAATTAGCCAATGGTACACAAGGTGTGGGCATACAGCTTTCTGCCAGTGTATCGCCATTTACCGCAACTGCTGCTCAAATTATGTTGGTATGTTCGCCGAATTGTGCAACAGGTGAAACCGATCAAAATTTAGGAAGCTTGAAGTTATCAACCATTTCACCTTTTGAAGTGTATTTAACCACGACAAATGGCTTATTCAACCGTGATTCGAAAGCACATTTAGATTTTAAATTACAAAATGCCAGTATCAGTTATGGGCAGGGTGATCAAAATTTAACTTTGAAAGATTTGAACTTTAATTTATCGGCAGATGGCTATTTATATATTGATGACGCTGAAGGTATTGTACTCACATCCAAAGGGAGTCTTGGTGATAATCTTATTGTACTTGGGCGTGTTGAAGATAAGACCGATGTACATGGGAGTCGCAGTGGTACTGCAACAAACCCTGGTTTAAATGTTGATATGCGCTACGGTTCAGAAAACTCAACTCAACGAAATTTAATTCGAATCGGAGCATCGGGGGCATTAACGAATGGCAAGATTGCGTTCAATGCAGATCAGACTGGGATTGCTAAGTTTAATACGGTCAATCGGATTAATGGCAATGTTCAAGAAAGTGAGACTACAGCATCTACGGGTTATGCTTTTAAAAATGCGGGTGGTGTGCATTTAAACGTTGCAGCCGATTTTACGCGTACGGGAAATAGTTTACTTGGAGCTGTAGCACCAACCACATTTGAATTGGGACATACGGGAACTGGTAGTTATGCTATTGAGTTTTCAAACTTAGCGCCACTCAATGTACGTACATCTACTGATCCTAACTCAGCTTTAACGAGTCAAAATGCTTATATTGATTTTGGTCAGATTTATATTAATAACATTCGTTCTAATGCTATGGGCTTTGTGATTAATGATCAAATCAAGAATATCTTGGGCGCACAAAATTATGAGCTGACATACAATCCTTCACCGACAGCGAATGCATCAAACATGGCATTTATTGCCGTGCGTGGGATGGATTTTCAAGCGATTGCCCGTAAAGCACGGTTTATTTCAGATAATTCAATCGCGGTGAATAACACTAATGAGGGAACATGGGGCTTAGGCATTCCAATTTATAACTTGAATGCTAATGCTGCTTTTTTTGCAAAGAAATATACCAATACTGCTGGAACTGTTAAGGACGGCTTAGGATACGACATTGCGGTATCGACAGACGGTTATGGGGAAGATAGTCAGGGTAATCCGAAAACAACGTCTATTATTGTGATTGATGGTGCCATGAGTCAGCATGGCGAAGAAGTGAACTACTATGCAGGCTTAAGAAATATTGATTCATATTTTAAAGCCAATGGTGTTATTGGTTTTAATGAGAATGAGATCTATATCAAAGCAGATAATTTATTATTTGCTGCCAGTGCAGAAATAGCAATCGGTCAACTCCCTGGGTCCTTATATAACTGTCCAGCAGGTGTAAGCACTTGTGCTAAAGAAGTTGTTCCGATTAATAATTTTTCTCGAAAAGAAGATGTACTGACGTCTATTGCATTTATGTTGGATGGTAAAGGTGAGCTTTTCATTATTCCGGGGCTTGAGGCGATAGGTGGAACTCCTCAGACCAATTATTTGTCATTTAAATCAAATTTTGAATTTAATACTTTAAGTAGCTTAGATCAGAGTAATGAAAGTAAGAAAGGGAGTTTTATTAGTTTAAGCAATACGGACAGTAATGGGACAACCTCTAAAACCTCTAGTATTAACTTGAATAAAATGCAAGGTCACTTAGGTTTTAATGGAAAAATTCACATGCAAAAGGATTCAGTTGTCATCGACAACCAAGTGCAATTTAACCATAAGGCATTAGTGGGTGGACAAGGGGCTGCTTTTAGAGCAGAAGTTGCACTGTCTCCAACAGGAACAATGCAGAAAGTTGCAGATATTGCCATTACGGGTGGAGCTATGCGTAGCACATTGGGTATTACTCCTCGATAAAAAGAAAGACAAGGAATAAGTAAGATGAATAAGTCTTTAATCTCAGTTTTGATTACTGCAACTTTGGGTTTGAGTCAAAGTTATGCGATGACTGCTTTAAATGATGAAGAACTTTCAGAAATTGAAGGCCAATCTTTGATTAATCTCGAGTTTCAGCAGGGGACAAATACAACAGATGCACAAGGGAAAACATATAATCAATCAAACATTGGTTTTTATAAATTGGCTCTTAGTGCAGAAATGGAATTGAATGCCAATATTAAAAAGCTACAATTGGGCTGTGGTGGTGATAATAATGCAATTCGCGCGAGTAGCTGTGATATTGATATAGATCATATTTCACTGAGTGGACTTCCTGATAACTCAAACTATACCGCTGATGAGCGTGCAGCAACTTCTGCCTTAATTACAAATCCATTTATTCAATTCGCTATTAAAAACCCAACTTCTGCTGCTACACGTGAAGTACTGGGTTTTCGTTTGAGTGCTGAAAAGATTAAAGGTTTAATGACACTTGGCACGGAAAATAGTGCGACACCGAACGGCATTAATACATTTAGTGGCTATATGAAAACCAAAACTGCAACAGGCACAGCTGTGACTGAAGCCCGCAGTATGACCTATGCAGATACCAATTTAACAATAAATGGGGTCGTTGAAGGACGACTCTTTGGTAGCAGTTCGGGGACTACATGCCAAGGTGGCTTTTTAGATCCGTGTCAAAGTATTTCCTATACTTCTAATAATTATAATTTAAACTTATCTTCTACTTCGGCGCCTTTTACTATTAACTCTACAATTGTATCTGGAACTCGAATGAAAGACGTGACTTTGAAAGGCAGTGGTACAGTTGGTCAAATTGACTTTAGCGGACAACTAACCGCGAAGGTATTAGGTCTATTAAATTTAGATAAACAAGTCTCAGGTAATATTACAGGCCTGAAAACGGACATTACTGTAAATCAAAGTCTGGGTTTAATTCATGCATTATATTTAAATAATCCTGCTTCATTGTCCTTACAATCTCAAGATGTTTTATGGACTGGAGCTGCTGTCGGAGCAAATAAGGGTTGGTGGTTAGCGATGGAAGATGAAGTGGAACTAGGTAGCTTAAGCCCAACGACTAAAGTGGCGATCACCAATGAAGTTCTAAAACAAACCATTGCGGGAATTAATAAAGACTTGACTGATAATCCACGAAATTGTGGCAATCTTTTGACAGGATGTGTTGGTGGTTCTGCGCTTGTTGTTGGTAATGTGCCTATGACGACTACATTGGATTTTCCATTGACTAACTTAACCTTGCAGGGGCAAAATTTTAGGCCAAACTGTTATGGCGGATTAAAGTTTTGCTAAAAACTAAATTGCAAAAAAATCCCGCAACCTGTGCGGGATTTCTAATTTCGAAATTATTTTGCAATTTTTTCGAGTAATTCTTCTTTCGAAATATTTACAGAGTCTGCATCACGACGGCCTTTATATTCAAAAGTACCTGCATCTAGGCCTTTTTCACCAATTACAATGCGATGAGGAATGCCTGTAAGCTCAAGATCGGAGAATTTTACGCCTGGACGTTCGTTACGGTCATCCAGTAAAACATCGAAACCTGCTGCTGTAAGTTCAGTGTATAAAGCTTCAGCTGCTTCCAGCGTCCGTGGAGATTTATGGGCGTTCATTGGCACAATCGCAATTTCAAATGGTGCAATGGCTGTAGGCCAAATAATCCCTTTTTCATCAAAATTTTGCTCAATTGCTGAAGCAACTACGCGCGTAACTCCAATACCGTAACAACCCATGGTTACAGTGAATGGTTTACCATCTTCGCCTAGAACTTTACAGCCTAAAGCTTCTGAATATTTTTGACCTAATTGGAAGATATGACCTACTTCGATACCACGTTTGATTTGTAGCGTACCTTGACCATCTGGTGATGGATCGCCTTCAACTACATTACGGAGGTCATAAACCTCAGTAAACTGTGCGTCACGCTCCCAATTGAGACCTGTAACGTGTTTATCCAATTCATTTGCACCTGCAACGAAGTCAGAAAGAACAGATGCAGCACGGTCAACAATTACAGTTAAGCCTTTTTCAACTAAACCTTGTGGTCCACAGAAACCTGCTGTTAAACCAAGTGTAGCAAGTTGTTCTTCAGTTGCGAAAGTTAATGGAGAGGCAATGCGCGGGTGTTTCTCAGCTTTAATTTCATTTAACTCGTGATCACCACGTAAGAACAAGGCTACAACTGGTGTTGCTTGGCCTTCTTCAGTTACGATCCCTTGAACGAGTAAGGCTTTAACGGAGTGAGCTGGATCAGATTTTAAGAAGTTTGATACATCTGCAATAGTTTTTTGATTTGGTGTATCAACCACTTCCAAAGCTTGAGTTGGAGCAGCACGTTCGCCCACTAAAACAGCTTCAGCCATCTCAATATTCGCTGCATAGTCTGATTCAGTTGAGAAAGCGATATCATCTTCACCACTTGATGCCAACACGTGGAACTCATGAGAGCCTGAACCGCCAATAGAGCCTGTATCGGCTTGGACTGGGCGAAAATCTAAACCTAAACGGGTAAAGATTTTACAGTATGCATCATACATGATGTCATAGGTTTCTTGCAGTGATTCTTGGTTTGCATGGAAAGAATAAGCATCTTTCATGATGAATTCACGTGAACGCATTACACCAAAACGTGGACGAATTTCATCACGAAATTTGGTTTGGACTTGATAGAAGTTTGCTGGTAATTGTTTGTAGCTTTTGAGTTCATTACGCGCAAGATCGGTAATCACTTCTTCGTGTGTCGGACCAAGAACAAACGGGTTGCCATGACGGTCGTTAAAACGCAAGAGCTCAGGGCCGTATTGGACATAACGACCTGATTCTTCCCATAATGCAGCAGGTTGCGTTACGGGCATGAAAACTTCCAGTGAACCCGCTTTGTTCATTTCTTCACGAACGATCGCTGCAACTTTATTTAATACGCGAACGCCCATCGGCAGCCAAGTATATAAACCTGAAGCCAATTTACGAATCATCCCAGCACGTAGCATCAGTTGATGTGAAATCACTTCTGCGTCATTTGGGGTTTCTCTTAACGTTGCAAATAAAAAGCGACTCGCGCGCATGGAAACTGTCCTAAAATTTTAAACTTTGAAAGTCAAAGAGTATACAATGAAAAATGAAGCGACATGTTGATGTCACCTCAGAGAAATGCGGATTATTATGACATGATTTTATGTACTTGACGCAGCATAAGGTTCTTAAAGTTATCTAAAGAAGTGCAGATCATAGAAACGATTACTGAGGTAAATAGCAAGAGTGGAATGATACGGCCAATCACTGGATATGCCATTGATATATGATTCAGTATTTGGCCTTAACCTGAACGTGAGAGGGGGATTCACTTCGACTATCGTTCATTGGGAGAGGCTTTTAAGAGTATTTGTGCTGTAGTCATCGTGAACGCAATGATTGACCGCTTATTAATCATAAGTTCAATTTTTGAGTTGGTAGAGTAAAGAGATCAGCAGGGTAAACATTGAGCAATAAGTATAATCATGCCTGAGTTGGAATGAAAAATAGAGATACTTTTATAGCTTATGATCCTTTTACCACAATATTGTCTTTATTAAATAAAGTCCTTATATCAAGTGCAATTATTCAAATGTTTTTAAGCGAGCAATAATTCTGTCGTATTCGGCTTTTGTACTACGGTAGTTACTTTGTAATGACTGTATTTGCTCTTTTTTCATCACAATATTTTTTGAATTATAATCAAGCATATCTTGTAGTGGTTTTGGATTACTTTTACCTTTACGCATATTTTCTTTTTCTTGGCGTAAAAAACCAATTCGGTCATTTTGTAATTGCTTTAGTTCATCTTGTTGAAATTTAATTTGTTTTAAAATATATGAAAGTGCCGTATTTCGTTTTTCTGTTGCTACTTGACTGTTGGTATAAGCACGTTTTAGTTTTAGATCAGCATCCCGTTGCTTTGCAGCGATAGCTCCTTGGGGTGCGTATTGTGCATCTTTTTTGGCGTTGTATGGCCGTGCCCGTTGAATCACTTGCATATTCGTATCGAGCGCTTCATATCCATATCTAATATGATCTGGTGTCACCGTACTACTAACATTGGCGATACCTTTACTATCGTAATAACGATACCAGACTGCTTTAGGCGGATCGGCCATGACCATGATGCTTTGTACACTAAGCAAAGTCAGTAAAATGACTTTTGCAGTCATCATTTTTTTCACGATCAAAGCAAGTTTGTAATTAAACTCCCTAAGCATTGATACCCCCATTTAAAGTTGACTAAATTACTTATTTAAAAGCAATAAATGGTGCTATATTAGTCCTAAATTTAGGAATAAAAAATATAATCAGTCAAAAAAAAATCGACGTGTGTCGGAAAGTGTGAAGCCGTTCTTAAAAAGGAGATGAAGTGTGGTTTTATGCTGAAACTGTTCGTTGAAAATATAAGTAAATATATGTTAAAAGTGTACGTAACTTGTAAAACGTCTACGAATCTGTTTCTACAAACATTCTAAAAATGGGAAGGGTCATATTAAATGGACGATAAATTCCAGAATCTTAAAGTGATGGTCATTGATGATTCAAAAACTATTCGTCGCACAGCCGAAACATTATTACAACGCGAAGGTTGTGAGGTTGTGACTGCTGTAGATGGTTTTGAAGCATTGTCAAAAATTGCAGAAGCAAATCCTGATATTGTATTTGTCGACATCATGATGCCACGTCTGGATGGCTATCAAACATGTGCATTAATCAAGAATTCACAGAATTATCAAAACATTCCTGTCGTGATGCTCTCTAGCAAAGATGGTCTATTTGACCAAGCCAAAGGGCGTGTCGTAGGTTCAGATGAATATTTAACAAAGCCATTTAGTAAAGATGAATTATTAAATGCGATTCGTAACCACGTTTCAGCATAAATAATATAAGTGTAATTGGGGAAATTTATGGCACGTATTTTAATTGTGGATGACTCACCTACTGAAACATTCCGCTTTAAAGAAATTTTGGGGAAACACGGTTTTGAGGTGATTGAAGCGTCAAATGGTGCAGATGGTGTGACCATGGCACAGGCAGAACTTCCTGATCTAGTGTTGATGGATGTGGTGATGCCAGGCGTCAATGGTTTCCAGGCAACACGTCAAATTGCGCGTGGTGCAACCACAAAACACATTCCTGTGGTGATTGTCAGTACTAAAGATCAGGCAACTGACCGTGTATGGGGTAAGCGTCAGGGGGCGTGTGATTATTTGACTAAGCCTGTTGATGAAAACCAATTGATTGATGTGATTAAGCAACACCTGAATGCAGGATAAGCTCTATGGCAGCAAATGGATTTATCGAATTACTTCGACTTGCTAAACGTGGCAATAAAAACTACGTTTCAAACGAAAATGAGGTAAACCGCTGGTCGGGCATTGCTTTTGAAATGATGGGGCAATATTTTGTTGCTCCATTAGGTGAGGTGGCAGAGGTTATTTATCCTCCGAAATATACTTTAGTGCCAAATACCCAACCTTGGGTTGTCGGTTTGGCAAATATTCGAGGACGTTTACTCTCTGTTGCTGACTTGGCGCATTACATGTCGGGGCATCGTAGTACGTATTCACCAACTCAAAAAGTACTCTGTATAAGTCACAATGACCACTATGTCGGTTTAGTTGTAGATCAGGTTCTGGGGATTCAGCACTTTAATAAGAAGAGTTTTTTTTCTAAGCATGATGATTTAGATCAAAACTTAAAAGAATATTGCCAAGGGTATTTCCATCAACATAACCAACAATGGCATGTTTTCTTATTCAGTCGCTTATTAGACAATCCAAAGTATATGAACGCGTCTATAAAATTTATAAATTAATATCATTGTCGCGCACGAAAATATAAGGGCGTAAATCGGGGAGAAGCTGCATGGGCTTTAAACTTAAAAAGAAAAATACAGATGGAAGCACGAACCGCTCAGGTGGAAATGCTTTAGTAGCAAAAATTCAATCGCAGACGGAACAGTTTTCACGTGTATTTGGTGATAGTGAAAAGTCCAAGCCATTAATTTTGGGTGCAGCATTTTGTATTGTTTTAGCAATTTTCCTACTGTTGTACCTATTCTATAGCGTACCGCGAAATAACGAATTTACCCGTAGTGTGGGTGAGTTACGACTTTTATCTCAAACCATTTCACGTCAAGCGACAGAAGCTACAGCATCAGGTACGCCTGAAGCGATTAAAAAATTGACCGAATCGCAAAAGTCGTTTGCTGAAAACCTAGAAATTGTTAAAGATATTCATGCAAGTACAGATGCGCTACGTGAAGTAGATGCGCAGTGGACGAAAGTTTCTGCAAATATTGATTTAATTGCATCACAACAAAAAATTATTAATCAATTATATGATACCAACATCGCAATTAGTGAAACAATTCCTGGTATTCAGGCCGAATATAACTTAATGGTTGACCAAATGGCACGTCAAAATGTGCCAGCCAACCAAGTCGTGATTGCAAAGAACCAAGTATTCATTGCTGAACGTATTCTTCGTTCGATTGGTTCGGTATTGACGGGTTCAGACAACTCACGTGAATCTGCAGATGACTTTAGCTCAGATACAGAAACTTTCGCTTCTTACCTAAATGCGCAGTTAAATGGCAGTGCTGACTTAGGTGTGGAACGGATTAATGATCCTGAAATGCGCGACTCTCTAACCAGTATTCAGTCTGAATATGATGATGTATTGAAATCTGCAGCGGCAACAGTACTAAAAAACTCATCTCAAATCGTTAAAGTACGTCAAGCATCATCATCTATTTTTGAACAATCAGACACGTTGCTAACCAATTTGAATAAGTTATCAGGTGGTACTGGTTTAGCGATTGCGATTCCTGCATTGGGTCTAATTTTAGCGCTGATCGCATTCTTGTTCTGTGTATTCAAATTACTTGTACTTCGTGGCGAGTCAGATAAAAAACGTGTATCACGTCTTCAAGATGAATATGACCGTAACCAAAACGCGATTCTACGTTTGCTGGATGAGATTGCCGACCTTGCAGATGGTGACTTACGTTCGCATGCGACAGTATCTGAAGACTTTACAGGTGCCATTGCTGACTCCATTAACTTTGCGATTGACCAGTTACGTGACCTAGTATCTCGTATTACAGAAACTTCTCAAGAGGTTGCGCAATATACGGCAAGTACACAAGGTATTACTAACCAGTTGGCAGAAGCATCAGAACACCAAGCGCAAGAAATTGCGGGCGCATCTGCTGCGATTAATGAAATGGCAATGTCCATTGACCAAGTATCTTCGAATGCTGAAGAGTCAGCCGTGGTAGCAGAACGTTCTGTACAAATTGCAGCAAATGGTGCTGATGTTGTAAACCGTTCAATTGAAGGTATGGATATCATTCGTGAACAGATTCAAGAAACCTCTAAACGTATTAAGCGTTTGGGTGAGTCTTCTCAAGAAATTGGTAACATCGTTGCCTTAATTAACGATATTGCAGACCAAACGAACATCTTGGCTTTAAACGCAGCGATCCAAGCATCTATGGCTGGTGAAGCAGGCCGTGGTTTCGCCGTGGTTGCAGATGAAGTACAGCGTCTTGCAGAACGTTCAGCTTCAGCGACAAAGCAAATTGAAACACTGGTAAAAACGATTCAGACCGATACCAACGAAGCTGTAATTTCAATGGAGCAAACCACGTCTGAGGTTGTACGCGGTGCCAACTTGTCTAAAGATGCTGGTGTTGCACTGGATGAGATTCAGAACGTATCAGGTAACTTGGCGAAATTGATTGCAAGCATTTCTGATGCTGCAAAACTTCAGTCAGCGTCTGCAGGTCATATTGCAACGACGATGAATGTCGTACAAGAAATTACCTCACAAACAACGAGTGCGACTTTCGATACAGCACGTTCGGTATCCGAACTTGCCAACATGGCAGAAGCATTACGTGAGTCTGTAACTGACTTTAAATTACCTGATTAAGCATTTGCTTTGGGGGAGGCATGTGACTCAAAATTTGAGTGGCATGCCGAAATCAGGATATCACATCAGCTTAAACCGGCTTTGTCTACAAAGTCAGGTTTCTGGTGATGGTTATAATGAAGTTTATGCACCTGTTTTGGGTAGCTGACAACGCAAGAAGCCTAGCTATGAAAGAAATATTAAAACATTTAGTTGAAACGACAACGCTTCCGGAAGATAGTTATCTAGATCAAGATGCAGAAATTCTTGAAATTTTTGTTGAAGAAATTGAAGAAATTTTCGTTGAATTAGATCCATTATTCGAAAAGTGGTACGCTGAACCAACACATCAAGAGACATTGGTGAGCATTCGTCGTCATTTCCATACCTTAAAAGGGTCTGGTCGGATGGTGGGAGCAAAGTCAGCTGGCGAAACCGCATGGGCAGTTGAAGATACCTTGAATCGTGTGATTTCAGGTGTAGTACCCATCTCTGCCACAATTCAGAAATTTGCTAAAACAGTATTTAAAATTTATCAATATAAACTGTATCCCATTTTTAAGAATGTCGAACAAACTGAGCTAGATTTGCGACCTCTCGTCTTAATTGGTCAACAGTTACAGCAAAATCAGAGTTTAGAACCTGCCCTAGAAGAGCTCCTACAGTTATCTAATCATTTAAATGATTATGATGTATTAACAGGGTTGGAGCTTGGTGATGCTGAAGGCATTGAGCGTGTCGTTGAATTTGAAGAAGCTGCAATCAATTCTGATCATCCGGAACACGAAGTTCTTGAGGAAACATTGTCGATCTTCATTGAAGAAGCGGAAGATCACTTAGAGACGATTGATCAATTCCTAAATGCTGATGAAACTAAAGTACAAGATTACAATGGGTTAATCCGTGCCTTACATACTTTGCGTGGTAGCTCGTCTATGGCGCAAATTGAGCATGTATTTAATGCTAGCTCAAAAGTTGAAAATCTATTTAAAACACTGGTGCAAGAAGAAATTGTTTCAACCTCTAAGGAAATTTCGTTACTCACCCAGTATGCCGAATTTGTACGTGATTATTTACATGTTCTTGGGCGTGGTAGTAACGAGCAGCTTGAAGTCATTTATTCAACTTTTAGTACGGCTTGGGATAACTATGGCTTTAGTCTTGAAGAGATAGATAATGAACTGAACCCTCAAGGGATGGTTTCAAAATTAATCGAATTAAATATTGATCTTTTACTGGATACAGAATTTGAGTTTGATCAGCGTGCAAAAGTAGAGTATCCAGAATATATTCAGCACTTGAGTGAGCAAGCGAAACAACTGGTAGAATTTACAAATAACCGTGCTGCGCAAGGGATTCATGAGTTTACCTCTGAGTTGTATGCAAGTTATCAAGCCTTACTGGAAAAGCCAGAATTACTCAATGTGGATTATGCGTATGAGTTATTTGGTCAGGCACATCAAGAGTTTATCCACTTATTCGATACCTTAGCTGCTGGTCAACGTGTCATCCTTACCGATGATGTTTATAAAGTGTTGAATGATTTAACAGCCTTTGTACAACAAGATATCGAATCTGTAGAAGCTGCAACGGTAGAGCCAGTTGATGAAGGCATTGTAGCGAGCAATACGTCTCAACCAAGTTTTGATCTTGCACAAATTTCGCAACAGATTGCGTCCGATCATCAGTACAAACAATCGAACACTTCAAATACTGACTTTGATGATGATTTACTGGATATCTTCTTAGAAGAAGCCGAAGAATTATTGATGGGTATGGACCAAGATCTCAATACTTGGTCTAAAAATGGCAATGATACAACAGCACTCAATAATTTAATGCGTTATTTGCATACCTTAAAAGGTGGTGCAAATATGATTTCTGCATCATTTATTGGTTCAATTGCGCATGAATTAGAATCTATTTATGAGCGTGTGATTCGTCAGCAAATTCAAACAACACCACAGTTGATTAGCATCATTCGTTTGGTGCAGGATGATGTCGCAGACCGTATTCAAGTTATTCGAACAGAGAAAGTCGATTATCCAGCCACAGCAACCATCAATGTCTTACACAATATCCAAACTTTGGTTGATGGTACGGTTGCGACGGCTGCTGAACCTCTAGCTGAGGCAATTGCATCGGTTGAGGATGTGGCTGTGCAGACCAGCGATGATGAGACTTCATCGACGATAGATTTTGATGCACAAACTTTCCCTGAGAACGAAGCACTTCCTTTGGGTGAGTCAATTACACTTGATGCAGACTTGTCTGTGCCAGTTGAATCAGGTGAAGTGCTCGCATCTGAGCAATTTGTTGCTGTAACTACGGATGAAACTGACGATACAAGTATTTCATCAATTGTTGAAGAAACTTTCTTGGAAGAGGCTGAAGAAATTTTAGCGTCCACCGATGGCTTACTGAAGCAATGGACTGAACAGCGTAGTGACCGTAGTGTGTTACTTCAATTACAACGTGCTGCCCACAGTTTAAAAGGTGGCGCACGTATGGCAGAGAACGAACCAGTTGCTGCAATTGCTTATGAACTTGAAACAATTTTTGAGCAATTTGCGGTACATAATTTTAGTTCTAATGTTTATGACCCATTATTGCAAACTGCGTTTGTCTGGTTGAAGCAAGCCATCTTCAAACGTGATTTTAGTAATTATGATGGTTTGAAAAATAGTTTGGCATCTGTTGACTATGTCGATGTTATTGCCCAATTGCCGACGCGTGTAACGCAAATAGATTTGCTCAATGCAGCGCCAAGTTTTGAGTTTGTACAGGGTGATGGCACTGAACCGCCAGCTATGATGGGTGAGTGGAAAGAAACAACTCACTTGGATAGTGGTAATGAGATGATTCGTATCTCAGCCGATTTGGTTGAGAAAATGATTGATTTATCAGGTGAAAATGCGATTAACCGTTCGCGTATTGAGATGGACTTAGGTCAACTTGGCAATACCTTAAACGAGATGGAACTTGCCATTAAACGTTTGGCCGATCAGTTGCGTCGAATGGAAGGTGAGCTTGAGAGCCAAATTATTGCGAAGCATGGTTCTGATAATTCGCGTTATACAGACTTTGACCCATTGGAAATGGACCAATATTCATCGTTGAATCAATTATCTAAATCTCTCGCTGAGTCAGCTTCGGATTTGGTTGACTTTAAGAGCACTTTGGCTGAGAAGATTCGTGATGCTGAAGGCTTGTTATTACAACAGTCACGCATTCAGGCAGAAATCCAAGAAAGTTTAATGCGTACGCGTTTGGTTCCATTCTCACGTATGCTGCCGCGCTTACAACGTATTGTGCGTCAGACGGCATCGACCTTGAACCGTCCTACAGAGTTGATCGTACACAATACAGAAGGTGAATTAGACCGTACTATTCTTGAGCGGTTGGTTACGCCTTTTGAGCACATGTTGCGTAACGCGATTGACCACGGTATTGAAGATGCGGAACAGCGTATTGC
Organism: Acinetobacter sp. UBA6720; assembly: GCF_002454215.1. NCBI lineage: Bacteria > Pseudomonadati > Pseudomonadota > Gammaproteobacteria > Moraxellales > Moraxellaceae > Acinetobacter > Acinetobacter sp. UBA6720. Next base: position 5,558 of record NZ_DKIK01000155.1, on the reverse strand, counting down.
TGCGAAAAAATCAGTGACTGGTCAAATTGAACTCAACATTAGCCGCCAAGGAACAGATGTTATCGTTACCTTCAAAGATGATGGTAAGGGTATTGATGAAAGTACGATCAAAGCCAAAGCATTAAACTTGGGCCTAATTAAAGCCGACCAAGTACTAGATAAACAGGAGATTTTACAGTTTATCTTCCACCCTGGATTCAGTACGGCTAAAGAAGTGACGCAAATTTCTGGCCGTGGTGTAGGTCTTGATGTTGTACAAAGTGAAATTAAGGCGCTAGGTGGGCATGTTACTGTTGAATCGGAAATTGGCTCTGGCACAACCTTCATTATTCGCGTACCGACCACGGTTGCGGTGAGTGATGCCTTGATGGTGAAAGCAGGTGATCAACAATATGCGATTCCATTGGCACAGATTGACCGTATTGTACGTATTGCTCCAACGGCTTTAGATACTTATTTCCATAGTAAAGATGACCAATTCAAAATTGATGGCGTAAATTATAAACTACGTTATCTCTCTGAGTTCTTGTCTAATCAGCCGATTCCTCGTTTGAGTAATATTGGTCATTCACTACCTGTACTTTTAATTAAAGGGAACAGTGGACAAACGATTGCATTATTGGTTGATCAGTTGATTGGTTCGCGTGCACAAATTGTTGTAAAACCAATCGGTCAACAGTTTGCAAGTATCGGTGCAATTGCGGGTGCGACGATTCTTGGTGATGGACATGTTTGCTTGATTCTAGACGGTCAGAATATTGCACGTCAGATCCTCAGTACTAAGCGTGTAACACATGCAACAGATCAACGTGATTTTGGTCGCCATCAAGATACACGTCGTTTAGTCATGATTGTGGATGACTCAGTCACGGTGCGTAAGGTAACGTCACGTTTATTGGAGCGACAAGGCTTTGATATTGTGACGGCAAAAGACGGTGTCGATGCTATGGAGCAACTCGAGAATGTTAAACCGGACTTGATGTTACTGGATATTGAGATGCCGCGTATGGATGGTTTCGAAGTGACCAACTTGGTACGTCACCATGAAATTCATCAGAACTTACCAATCATTATGATTACATCACGTACGGGTGAAAAACACCGTGAACGTGCTTTCAGCTTGGGTGTGACGCACTACATGGGCAAACCATTCCAAGAAGCAGAATTACTTGCCAACATTCAGCAGTTACTTGCTGAAAAGCAGGGGTAAATAAATGAATGCAAATGTTTCAAAGACCATGAATGAGCAAATCAGCCAGCAAGAGTTGCAATATCTGATTACGGTATCAACAGGTTTTATTGATGCTTATATCATTGAATGCCATGGAAAAAATTCCATGTTATTACCACAAAATATTGTACTGTCTGCACTCGATAGTGATACGCAGGTTAAAACTGTAGAGTGGCATGATCTACATCTACCCGTCTATGCCGTGAATCGTCCTGAACAGACGGAAGGTGTGGCATTGGTGATTGAAGGAGATGATGCGTCTCAACGTTTTGCTTTAATGTGTAATGAGATGCCGAAGTCGATTCGTTTACGTATTTCTGAAATTGTAGATGATGAAACGCCAGCGAATGACCCTGCAGTGTTCCAACTAGTACGTATGGGTGAAGAGTTGTATCACATTCCGAATTTAAATCAAATTCAGGCAAGTTTAGGTTTATCTACTTAAATCTGTACTCAATAAAAAAGGAACTCATCTGAGTTCCTTTTTTATTGAAAGTCTTATGCTAAAAGCCCTTCTAAAATTTGTTCGTAAATTTCAGCAAGTGGTTCTAGGTCCGCGACATTCACATGTTCATCAATTTGGTGGATGCTGGCATTTAAAACGCCAAGTTCAAGAACTTGTGCGCCTGTAGGAGCAATAAAACGACCATCAGATGTACCACCAGAGGTCGAAAGTTCCGTTTCAACTCCAGTTACATTACGTATGGCATTTTTCGCAGAGTTGACCAGTTCACCAACAGGGGTGAGGAAAGGTAAACCTGAATGTGTCCATTTGATGTCGTAATCTAAACCATGACGGTCTAAAAGCTCTAAAACACGTGCTTTTAACTCTTCTGCGGTTACTTCTGTTGAATAGCGGAAATTGAAAGTTACGGTCATCGTTCCAGGAACAACATTGGTCGCACCTGTACCTGCTTGAATATTAGATACTTGAAAAGAAGTTGCAGGGAAGTATTCGTTACCTTGATCCCATACGGTATCGCAAAGTTCTGCAACGGCTTTAGATGCCATATGAATCGGGTTAATCGCAAGGTGTGGGTAAGCCACGTGACCTTGCTTTCCTTTGACTGTCAAGACGGCATTTAATGAACCACGACGACCATTTTTGACAATATCACCTAATTGATGGGTACTTGATGGTTCACCGACCAAGCACCAAGTCATTTTTTCATTGCGTGCTTCTAATGTTTCAATCACTTTAACTGTGCCGTTAATAGATGGACCTTCCTCATCAGAAGTAATCAGAAATGCAATCGACCCTTTGTGGTCAGGGTGCTTTGCAACAAAACGTTCAGAGGCAACCACCATAGCTGCTAAAGCCGTTTTCATGTCTGCACTACCACGTCCGTAGAGTTTACCATCACGAATTTCAGGGGCAAATGGATCGGAGTTCCATGCGTCTAAATTGCCTGTAGGAACGACATCAGTATGTCCTGCAAAACAAAATACAGGAGACTCAGTGCCTTTGCGCGCCCATAAATTATCAACATCATCAAAACGCATAGATTCAATATTGAAGCCAATTTTTTCTAAGCGTTCAGCCATAATATTTTGACAGTTGTGGTCAACTGGAGTAACCGATGGCTGGCGTAAAAGTTGGAGGCTTAAATCGAGAGTAGCAGAAGAGGTCATGCGGATTTCAGAGTCAATAAAACAGTCGGCACTATAATAGGCGATTAATGTCTAGAATGCGAAACTTAGCAATAAAAAAACCTTATCGAAACGATAAGGTCTATGTGGGTTTAGAACAGATTATAATTTATCGGCAGTCTTATCTGCAGAGTTGGTCACAGCATCTCCCACTTTGGATACATCTTTACCCACGCCAGCAACTGTATTACAGCCCGTTAAAACAAAAAGCATCACAAGTGAACCAGCAATAATTTTCTTCATGTTTATCTCCAAAATTTTTGGTGTTGTCATCAAATGATTCTGTTCTGATGTTTTATAAGGTTAAAAAATAAACATATTAAAATGTAGCAGTGTTTTACATGAAATAGGTAACTATATGTAGTCTTATGTATATTTGTATAAAGTAACTTCTGCAAAATCAAGTAAAAATCAAACTTGAATTTCGGTACATATAAAACTGATTGTGTTGATTTTGTAAATACAATCCATTGGTCCACCAGTGGGCAGTGAGACTACTTGGCACAGCATTTGGGCAAATCCATTCTTGACGTTGTAGGCGGAAAAAATTTAAATCGGCCTTGGGAATGGTAGTCCCCCAAATTCCCAAGCGCCGGTCAGGATTGAGCCAATGTGGAAGAGAGTATTGGTTAAAATCACCAACATCCACGAAACTATTCTTTAAGGGTAGAAAGAGTTGTCCTTTTAAAACAGCATAGCGCATCTGAATGTCAGTATCTAAAGCTTGCTGGAATTGGAACTGTTTTTGAGTAAAGTGTTTTAGTTTGCGGTTTAAAGTATCAGTACGATTTAAACCGTACCATGTGGTTAGGCCCAGATCTGTTTCACCTAAATAATATTTCAACGCAACTTCCCAGTGCTCGATTTGATTGGTTTCAGTATTTTTAATTAGAAAATCGAGTTCACCTATAGTATGAGCACCACTAATGATTTGAATACTATGCCCCAATAACTCGTATGCATGATAGCGATGATCCAGTAACCAAAACCACATGAACATTTCAAAGCGCAGACCTAGACGGGTACTTTTCAGTTGAACCATAAAGTCTTCAAGTTCTTTCGGGTCTTGATCGAGCTGTTTAAGGCGAGGTAAATAGGTTTGAAAGTGCTGTTGCCAGATCTGTGAGGGATGAAAATGAAAAGCATGTTGTATATCGAGTTCTAACGGCAACGCAGACAAAATGTTTGGACTTGCTACAGCAAAAGCCAACTGACGAACCAATGGATGTTTAAATTGGAGCCACGGTTCAAACAATTGATGCTGTGAAATGAGATGCATGTGTGAGCCTTAAAAAAGAAACGAAATATGCAGAAGGACAACGGATAAATCCAAAAAACACTTTATACTACCGCAATTCGGTGTTTAGGAAAGTGGTATGAAAACGTTGTTTTGGCGTTGTTTAGTGGTGATCTTTGTCATCCTAGGCTTTATCGGCGCGCTTTTGCCGGGTATGCCAACAACTGTTTTTTTAATCTTAGCTGCATGGGCTGCATCCAAAGGTTGGCCACAAATGGATGCTTGGTTGCTGAATCATCCGAAATACGGAGCAACATTAAGGGCATGGCGTACCAATGGGACTGTACCACGTAAGGCGAAATGGTTTGCCAGTATCATGATGTTGATCAGTGGGGTGATTATGCTCTTTACCAATGCGCCATTTTTAGTCAAATTATTTACCAATACCACTATGTTAATTGTTGCAATATGGCTATGGCTACGCCCTGAACCAAATACGTCGATAGATAAAAAACAAATAGAGGACAACTGATGTCTTATGTGATTGCTGATGCAGACGTCTTGATTGATCTAGCTGAACAGACTTTAACACTGCCTAAAAAGAATAAATTTTATCTGATCTCATCGGGGAAAAATGGCATTGGCGAAACTGAAAATAGTGGTAAAACCCCACGGGGGTGGCATTGCATTGCTGAAAAGCATGGCGCTGAGCAACCACAAAATGCTGTTTTTATTGCTCGAAAGCCGACAGGGGAGGTTTATGATTCCAATTTGGCGGCTCAGTTTCCAGAACGGGATTGGATTTTATCTCGGATTTTATGGTTGAGTGGTTTAGAAGAGGGCTTTAATCGCGGGGAAGGATGCGACACCTATCAACGTTATATCTATATTCATGGAACACCTGATACCGAGCCAATGGGGATGCCGATGTCACATGGCTGTATTCGTATGCGTAATGCTGATGTTATGGAATTATTTGAGCTGATTGATTGCAATGCATTGGTTTATATTTCCGAACATAAACTTGAAATTTAAAATGTGGATTAAAAATAGACAAAGTGATTTTGCTGAATACTATTAGGCTTAATTCAAAAGGCTAAAACTTAACAAAACTGCGTGATTTAGCCAAAATGACTGGCATGTTTAAGAAAATAAATTAGACGAATCTGTTAAATAACATACAGAAAATCCTTGTTTTTATACCATTTGACCTATTTTTTAATCACTCGATTGTAAAAAAACGAAAACAGGCCGAAAAGCGTTTGACAGCCTGTAAAGATTCTCTATAATGCACCTCACAAACGATAAAGACGTTAAGGGCGCTTAGCTCAGTTGGTAGAGCGTCTGCCTTACAAGCAGAATGTCGGCGGTTCGATCCCGTCAGCGCCCACCAAGCCTTTACGTTAAAGATCTTACGTGCAGCGGTAGTTCAGTTGGTTA
>NZ_DKIK01000158.1:0-10966 GCF_002454215.1 Acinetobacter sp. UBA6720 | reverse complement strand
GGCGATACCCCTATCAGGTAACTTTGAAATGTCGCATTGGTGACTCGTTCAAACTATTGACCAAGTAAGCTTTACATGGTGCATTTGCCAGAACATCATCAATGTTTATATCATTCGTTACTTCAGTAAAAACACAAGCACCTGTACCTGTAAGTTTTGCAACACCGAACTGGTCGAGATATTGCATCGCTTCATCTACTTCTGGATATAAACTTCTTGCCAAAGGCTCAAAATTATTTCCAAAATCAGACGGCTTTAACTGATAGGCGCAAAATGTAGAGCTCTTCGTGTTTCTTGTCAACGTTTTTTGTGAAAAAAGCAGTTGAGTGCTGATAAAACAGTCAGGTTTTAACACAATGTATTGTTTTTGATCTAAGTCTATGAATGTTAAGTGTTCACCGATGCCTTCAGCCCATGCATTTAAGCCATGTACAAAGATGGGAACGTCCGCACCCAACTGAACGGCTAAGTCTGCTAATTGTTCAGTATTGAGTCCGCACTGCCACAGTTGATTGACCACGATTAATGTCGTTGCAGCATCCGATGAACCTCCACCTAAGCCTGCACCCATTGGAATATTTTTTTCAAGATGAATAGATAAACCGGTAGCTGTTTGTGCATACGGTTTAAGTATCTGCGTCGCTTTATAAATCAAATTTTGATTCAAATCGACACTGTTTAAGCCTTCAATATAAATCTGTTGATCCGGACGAGACTCAAATTCTAACCAATCACATAAATCGACCAGTTGGAAAATACTTTGCAACTCGTGGTAGCCGTTTTCACGTCGACCTGTAATGTGCAAAAACAAATTCAGTTTTGATGGAGCTGGGACACGGATCATAACGAAGCAAATTAACGGTTTTGAATGACCATTGTAATACGGTTTTCTGCACCATTTTCAAGTGCTTGTTTTAAAATCAACCGATTTGGCATTTTAGCTTGCTCGTTATAGCTCAGTTCCACGTTCCAGCCATCTTCAACAATTTGAGTTGCACGTTTTTCAGCATCTCTTTTTATTTGAGCCTGAACTGTCGCAGGTTTGGCTTGAACCCAATTGACCAAATGGGTGATCGGTGCTTGCCAACCTGTGGCTATTTTTAAGAGTTCTTCGGGGGTTTCTGCTTGAATCAACCCAGTTTTAGCACTATTGAGGCTGACTTCACCCGGACGGCCTGTAATTTGTGTTTTACCCACACCTAAAATGCCACTCAGTTCAATATCAAACTCTTGTTGCTGTTGTACCCAGGTAAAAAAAGCACTACCTGTTTGTTCAGGTGTACGTACCCCAATTTTACCTTGTAAGCTAAATTGTTGATCTGTTTCGGTTTGTATGGTGTTTGGATCAAGCTGCGGTTTGGTAAATTGTTGACAGCCTGTTAGTGCCAAGCTACTTGCAGCAAGTAGGCTTAAACTCAGATTTGAGAAAATACGCATAAAAACTATGAGCTCTTTTTCAGTTGTTGGGGTAACAATAAAGTATTGAGTTGATCTAATTGAGGATCATTTGGATGTTTTTGTTTGAGTTGTTGTAACACCGTAGAGAATTTTTGCAGATCACCTAACATATATACAGAACGTGCATAACGCACTCCAATATTGACACTGCCACTGAGAATGTAGGCTTTTTCTAAGACTCTGGCTGAGGTGCTAAAGTCATTTTGTAAATAACAAATAAAGCCTAGAGTATCTAAGATGGAAGCTTGCTCAGGTGCATACTCTAAAGCGTGTTCAACAAATCTTCGAGCATCATCTAAGCGTCTGTTTTGTAATGCTAAAGTGTAAGCGTATGCATTTAAGTATGTCGGGCTATTGGGCTCAATGCTTAAAAGTTGATTGAGCAGTTTTTCAAGTTTTTCCTTGTCTGTATGTGCATCTAGCATCAGCACTTCAGAATAGACCAGCTCAGGGTCATCTGGTATGTTTTTAATCGCTTCATCCAATAGACGCATAGCAGCAGCTTTGTTATTCATACGCTTTAAAATATCGGCTTGTGCTTGATACAAAAAACTTGCATGTTGCGGATAATTGACCCGTTCTTGGGTTAAAAAACGCAGTGCGTCATTGAGTTTATTTTGTTCACTATAAATGCTGATGAGGCTACGACGTGACACCGTATACAAGCTACCATCGACTAAACGATAGTAGGCCTTTGCTGTTTCAAAGTGTTGCTTTCGTTCAGCATTTACAGCAAGGTAGTAGTAGGCTTCATTTTGATATTCGGCTGAATTCCGTAGTTCAACCAAATATTTTTCTGCTTTTTCGTACTGTTTTAGGTCAATACTGGTTAAACCGGCAATAAATAAGGCATCTTCATTATCAGGCCACTTTTTAATAAGACTTTCAAGTTTGCCTAAGGCTTCATTGGAAGCATTTACTTTAATTAAGTATTTAGCTTCTGCTAAGCGAACTTCGACATTGTCACGATGCTTACGACTCGATTTTGCATACCAATTACGCGTTTCTTCCTCTAGACCCAGAGCACTGAGTAAATTGGCTTTCATAAGAATATAGCCTGTAACACGACCACGCTTTTTTAGGGCTTTATTGATCGTGATTAGTGCTTGTTCAAGCTGCCCATTTTGCGCTTCTAAACCTGCAATCAGAGCTAAAATAGAGGGATTGTTGCGCTCTTTACTTGAACGCAAGGCTTGAATTAAGACTTCTTGATCTTCAGGTTCTTCTGGGGCAATTCCTGCAAAAATTTGTTCCAAATCGGCATTTGCGTCAATATTGAGAATTTTGTCTAATGTTTCAGCAGCAAGCTCATATTCATGCGCTTTCAGTGCAATGTGGGATAGATAAAATAATGCAGGAACGTCAGTGGGTTCTTGCACCACCCAATGCGTCGCAATGTCGAGTGCGGCACGTAAGTCATTTTGTTCAAGGGCAATATTTAAAGCGCGTTGTTTAATGGTCGTGGAATTACTTTTAATTGCAAGGACCGTATAATTATGCAATGCCGTTGCATTATCTTGGTAGGCCAGTGCAAATTCGGCAATCATACTTTGTTGAATTGCATCATAATTAGATAGCGAAAATTCTCCAGCTGCTCTAAGATGAGCACTAGATGCCATGCTACCGACGAGTAAGAATGTGGTAGAATATTGCTTAATTCTCGCGCCGCTCAGTCGGCAATGTGTTTGACGCAATTTTTCTTGATCCAAGTATGCTTTTTATGACACCGTTATTGCACAATAGCATAAATTTAGCGAAATGATGATCTGATATGTCTTTCTTTGCATTGGGTGTCAACCATCAAACCGCCTCCGTAGAGTTGCGTGAACAAATTGCATTTAACCCTGAAAAGTTAACGCAACTGCTTGAGCAACAAGGCCAAAACCATGACTTAAATGAAATGGTGGTGGTGTCTACGTGTAACAGAACAGAAGTGTATGCTATGTCTGAAAACTCAGATATGGTATTAAACTGGCTCGCCCAAGCAAATGGTATAGATGTTAAACAACTGTTGAATCATGTATATCGTTATGAAAATGCGCAGGCCGTGACACACTTAATGCGTGTTGCAAGCGGTTTAGACTCACTTATGCTTGGTGAACCGCAAATTTTGGGACAGGTTAAATCTGCACTGTCGCTCGCTAAATCGGCACATACCGTTTCCCCGCACTTAAACCGAATTTTTGAATATGCTTTTTATGCAGCGAAGCGTGTGCGCTCGGAAACGGCAGTTGGCAGTCATGCTGTATCCATGGGTTATGCTGTTGCTCAGCTTGCTTTGCAAGTTTTTAGTAAACCTGAAAAGTTGACGGTCATGGTGGTTGCTGCGGGTGAAATGAATAGTTTGGTGGCAAAGCATTTGGCTGAAATGGGAGTCGCAAAAATCCTGATTTGTAACCGTACCCGTGAGCGGGCTGAAAGTTTGGCTCAGGAAATTGCACATCGGGTAGATGTTGAAATTATTGAGTTTGATCAGCTGGCGAACAATCTTTCACGCGCAGATGTCATTTCTAGTTGTACGGGAAGCTTGCATCAAGTCATTCATTATCCAGATGTGAAGGCGGCCTTAAAAAAGCGTCGTTATCAACAAATGTTAATGGTGGATTTGGCTGTTCCGCGTGATATAGACCCGAAAGTTGAAAGTTTGGATGGCGTCTATTTATATGGCGTGGATGACTTGCAATCGGTGATTGATGAAAACCTTGCTCAGCGTCGTCAGGCGGCGGTTGAAGCTGAGGTGATGGTGAATCAACTGGCAACGGAGTTGGTGACACAGCAAAAAGTCAATCTAGCAGGCGAAACCATTCATGCCTATCGCGAGCAAGGTGAACAGTTAAGACAAGAAGAATTACAACTCGCATTAGCTCGTATTGCAAAAGGGGAACAAGCAGAACAGGTGATGCAGGATTTTGCACATCGTCTGACACAGAAATTACTGCATCCAACCTCGATTATGCTACGTGAAGCAGCTAAAGCTGAAGATCCAAGTTATTTTGGACATATGCAAAATTGTTTAAATGAGACTTTTGCTAAACGACGTAAAACTAAAAAGTAAATCCAAATACAAAAATCTAATAGGTTTAAGTAATTAGTCTTAAGCCTATTTTTTTGGTCAATTCATTTAGCTTTTGACGTAGATTACGTGATTCAACTAGGCTTAAAGGCGCTTTTAGTTTTTGGCGCAAATATTTTTCTTCAAGCGAAAGAGCATATTCGCTGGCCAGTTTATCGGCCATTTCAGGTGTTTTGGTCAGCACTTCAATATTGGTGCGCTGCATAATATCGGCAATTGCATTGGCATAACGGCTACACGCACCCAAAACATAATAGGTTGCCAGTTCTTGATCATCAGGCAGATCATCAAAAATAGTATCCAAGACTTGTAGCACATGTGCCAAAAGTTCATCTTCAGGTAGATAAGCGCGCAAGGTTTCAAAGTGAATATACAAAAACGGATGATGGATCAAAACGGCGAGCGCGAAGTCTTCATCTTTGGTGCGAATATTAAATGACAACGAGGCGTCGTTGCTAACTTGAGGCGTCCAACGGCGACCAAAACCCAGTTTTTCTTTAAAGGATTGATTCAATAAATAACGGAAAGAGCCCGTTTTCGGCAATAAGTCCGTCAGTTGACGCAACTCACTCATGACCTGACTTTTGCCTTCAGGACTACTGATGTCATGGTTCTGCGTCAGGTGGGCAAAAACAAAGTCTGAAAGTAGAGGAGCTTGTTGCAATAGTTTATTAAAGTTTTCAATACCTTCACGACGAATCAATGAATCAGGATCATGATCACTCGGTAAAACAAAAAACTTCAGTTCACGACCATCATTGAGTAAAGGCAACGCGATTTCTAAAGTACGACGTGCTGCTTTTTGTCCTGCCAAGTCACCATCGAAGGCGATGGTAATACGGTTGTTTTGCTTAAACAGAATATTTAAATGTTCGGTGTTACTGGCAGTCCCTAAAGTCGCCACGGCACCTGCGATGCCATACTGCTGTAGCGCAATCACATCCATATAGCCTTCGACCATTAGCCAGTCTTGAGCCTTTTGTTTGCGACCTTCATATAAACCATAAAGTAACTGGTTTTTATGAAATACCTCAGAGTCTGGTGAGTTGATGTATTTGGGTTTGATTTCGTCATTCAGGGCACGACCACCGAAACCCACCACGCGGCCTTTGGCATCACGAATTGGGAAAATAACGCGGTCACGGAGTAAGTCAAAGTCCCGTCCACTGTCACTGGTGCGAATCAGTCCGAGTAACTTTAAGCCTTCGATATCTTGCGGGAAGGCTTTTTCTAAGTGTTGCCAGTCTTCAGGGGCATAGCCTAAACGCCAATATGTAATAGTATCTCGACTGAGTCCACGTTGTTTAAAATACTGCTGTGCTGTACGACTATGTGGGAGTTGTTGTTCATAGTACTGTGCAATATTTTCTAATAGGTCGTATAAATTACCTTCTTGAACAGGGGCGGTGTTAAAGCCCTCAAAAGCTTCAAAATCTGCATAGCTCTCTTGGTAGTCCATGGACTGAAATTCAGCAAATGGATCATGTTCAACCTGAAATTCGGCTTGTGCAGGAGTACGTTCAACCTTAGCTTCCGTCGCTTCTACTTTGGGTTGTTCGACAGGTTTGGCTTCACGTTTATATACCAGTTTTTTCGAGTCACGATTGTCTTTAGGCAGTTCGATGCCTGTTTGACTCGACAAATCCTTCATCACATCTATAAAACTACGACTGTCGATGTCCATTAAAAAACGAATGGCATTTCCATTGGCCTGACAACCAAAACAGTGAAAATACTGTTTGTCACGGTAAACGTGAAAAGATGGTGATTTTTCCTGATGGAATGGACAACAACCTGAATAGGTACGACCTGACTTTTTAAGTTTCACCCGTTGACCAATCAGGTCGACAATGTCGGTCCGATCTAGAATTTGATCAATAGTATGTTGAGGAATAGCCATGTCGAGTCGTCAATCGCTGAAGTCTTTAGAAACGTGAGAAAATAGAGAGATGGATGCTTTAAAAATGCAAAAAACCATCAAAGTTAAATTGTTTTGTATACCTTTTGAGCGTTTTGATCAAGCGAAAACAGCATAAAACAAAAGGGCAAGTATGATAACTTGCCCTTTGTAAAATAGCGAATATTTCAAATGAATTATTCAGCTCCAGTGCTTGCGTTGTCTGGTGTTTTAGGACGGTCGAGTAAACCGAAGCTGATGCGGTTGGTAAAACTGCGCTCAGTCATTTCTTTCGGTTGCTCAATTTTTTGCTCAGAACTATTTTGCTCTTCACGACCAAACACACCTAGAGTTGCACGGTTGATCCAACTTGCTTCTTTACGTGCTGCGCGTAAGTTTACTTCATCATTTGATTTTACTAAATTTGGATAATTCAGTTTGAGTACATCAATGTACTGTTGAGCGGTTTGTTTATCGCCCAATTGCGTATAAGAGTATGCCACTGTCGCTAAAGCTTCAGGTATTTGCGGGCTTTGAGGATAATGTTCAATCACCCATTGCGAACGCTCTAATGCTGCAACCCATGCTTTACGTTTGATATTAAAGCGTGCTGCATTCATTTCACTTTCAGCCAACTCATTGCTGATAAACTTCATACGCTGAGCTGCATCTACCGCATAAGTGCTTGAAGGATAGCGACGAATGAAATCTACAAAGTTTTGATAAGCAACTTTCAAATAACTCACGTCACGGTGTGACTGCTTTAAAGAGGTATAGCGTAGTAAACCATCATAGTTTTGCTCCATATTGGCTACACCACGTACATAGTAGGCATAGTCCACGTTTGGATGTTGAGGGTTTAAACGAATAAAACGGTCAGCCAGTGCAATGGTGCCTTCATAATCTTTCTGCTGGAATTTCACATAGAGCAATTCAAGTTGTGCTTGTTGTGCGTATTCGCCTGTTGGATAGTATGTATCTATGGCTTCAAGGTGTTTCGCAGCATCGGTATATTGACCACTTTTTAGTGCTGTTTCTGCTTTTTGAATATAAACCTGTTCACTCGATTGTGGACCGGTATCTACCACTTCTTTCTTGGGATTGCTGCTACAGCCTACCATTGCCGATGCAATGCCAACCGTAAGAGCAAGCATTGTCATTTTATAATGTGGTAGCGACATAAAAATTCCTCTGTTAATGCGGGCAATGAGCTACAATTGCACTATTAAATCACTTTTGTTTGAATGATCAAATGACTCAAGCACAATCTTCCGATCCAAATTTCCCTGAAACTGATTTCAATTTACTTGAAGATTCTGAGGATGCAGATAACCATACTTCAAGCTCTACTGCAACACGTTTATCGTTGCAATTTCAACTGGATGAATCTTATCTCGGACAGCGTATAGACCAAGTTGCAGCACTGATTTGGAGCGACTTTTCGCGTGAAAAGCTCAAACAGTGGCTGAAAGAAGGCCATTTGTTGGTAAATGGTAACAGTGTCAAACCTAAATATAAATGTGAAGGATTTGAACTGTTAACCCTTGAAGTTGAACTAGAAGCACAAACTCGTAGCCTGCCTGAAGATATTCCACTGGATATCGTCTATGAAGATGATGACATTATTGTCGTGAATAAACCCGTTGGTATGGTGGTGCATCCAGGTGCTGGAAATTCATCAGGGACCTTGGTCAATGCATTGTTACATCACTATCCAAAATCGTCAGAACTGACTCGTGCTGGCTTAGTACATCGGATTGATAAAGATACGTCTGGTTTGTTGGTTGTTGCAAAAAACTTAGAAGCACAATTTTCACTGAGCAAGCAGTTGGCTAAAAAGTCGGTCTATCGCGTATATGACTTAATTGTATATGGCAATGTAATTGCGGGCGGTACGGTGGATGAACCGATTAAGCGTCACCCTGTGGATCGTGTCAAAATGGCGGTACTGCCAGGTGGTAAAGATGCAGTAACACACTATAACGTGAAAGAGCGCTTCCAACATTTCACCCGTATCCAAGCCCGTCTTGAAACTGGACGTACGCATCAAATTCGTGTGCATTTTAGTTATATTGGTTTTGGTTTAGTTGGTGATCCTGTGTATATGCCACGTGTACGTGTGCCTGCAGGTGCATCGGAGCTTTTAGATGAGACTTTACGTGGTTTCAGACGCCAAGCGTTACATGCAGCAGAGCTCGGTTTGAAACATCCTCGTACAGGTGAAGAAATGCTGTTTAAAGCGCCGTGGCCAGCAGACTTGGCGACCTTGGTCGATGTACTACGGACGGAAAATAAAGCTTACTGATTTATAGCTGAATCATCATAAGGACAGTATATGCAATTTGTTCAAGGACTTCCGGCAGGTGTTTTTGTGGGACAAACCCGTGTGCATCATGATCGTGCTTTAGAGACCACTCAAACTGAATTGCAAGGTTTTAATTTGGCTTTGCATGTACAGGATGATGCCGCACGGGTGCAACAGCATCGTATGATTTTGCTTGAAGAGTTTGCAGGCTATGGGGTCGATAAAATCACATGGATGACGCAAACTCACAGCACTATATGCCGTGTAGTGAATGAGCAAATTGACTTTGATGCTCAAGAAGGGGATGGTTTGGTGACACAGCGAGCAAACCATGCCCTGATGATGATGACTGCAGATTGTTTACCCGTAGTTTTAGGCAATGCTGACGGTACCGAGGTTGGGAACTTACATGCAGGTTGGCGTGGGTTGGCGCATGGCATTATTGAAAATACCATTGCCAGTATGAACACTCAGCCGACATGGGCTTGGTTGGGTGCAGCTATTAGCCAATCATGTTTTGAAATTGGCGCTGAAGTTAAAGATGCTTTTTGCTCAAAATATGCTGCGCTTGAATCTGCATTTCAAACAGGTGAGCAAGCTGGAAAGTATTATGCTGACTTATATGCAATCGCAAAATTCATTCTAAAACAGCACGGTGTTGAAGTAGTCTCTGGCGGTGATCAGTGTTCCTTTAGCCAGTCGGATGAGTACTATTCTTATCGACGTCATGCCAAAACTGGGCGTATGGCGACTTTTGTGTTTATGCAATAGTTTTGGCGTGTGATCAAGTGCTTGGCTGTTTTAATCCTTGCACTTACTCCCCACTCAGCGAGTGGAAGTGTTAAACTTAACTCAATTCTTTGCTCTTAAAAATTTCCATGTCTGTACCTGATCTTGTTTCTGTTGCACCTGTTCATGTGTGTGTGGTTTATCATAGCGCCTATGGTCATACGGCGAAAGTCGCTCAGTATATTGCACAAGGTGCAGAGCAGGCGGGTGCTGACGTGCATTTGATTTCTGTTGCTGCAGTACAATGGGACTTGTTAGATCAGGCCGATATTATTGTAATGGGTTGCCCAACCTATATGGGGAGTCTCACAGCGGCACTAAAACAGTTTATGGAAGATTCCTCTAAGCGTTGGTTAGCACGGGCTTGGCAAGGAAAATTAGCTGCAGGCTTTACCAATGGTGGTGGCTTAAGTGGCGATAAACTGGCGGTATTACAACAGATTAATCTATTTGCAATGCAACATGGTATGTTGTGGGCAGGTTTACCGTTTATGCCGACGGGACGTAGCCAACACGATATTAATCGGATGTCGAGCTTTTTAGGTTTGATGACTCAGTCAGACAATGCCAGTGTTGAAATAACCCCACCCGAAGGCGACTTGGAAACTGCTCGAAAGTTCGGAAAATATTTGGTTGAGCTAAAAGCGGATTATTAACAGTCCCAATAAGAAAAAACCTCCACATGGGAGGTTTTTTCTTACTTATGCATAATACGGGCTTTATCACGTTGCCAGTCACGGTCTTTTTCCGTGGCACGTTTGTCATGCAACTGTTTGCCTTTCACTAAAGCGATTTCTAATTTCGCACGTGGCCCTTTCCAATAAGCAACAAGCGGAACGCATGAATAACCTTTTTGATTCACTGCGCCGAGTAACTTATCCAGTTCACGACGGTTCAACAGTAACTTACGGGTACGGGTCGCTTCAGGAACAATGTGCGTAGATGCACTGAGTAAAGGCTGAATCTGAGCACCGAACAGGAAAGCTTCGCCATTTTTAAAGGTAATATAACTCTCAGACAACGTCATACGACCTGCACGTAACGATTTTACTTCCCAGCCTTGCAGTGACAGGCCAGCTTCAAATTTTTCTTCAATAAAATAGTCGTGACGTGCACGTTTATTTTGTGCAATCGTCCCACTGGTATTTTTTTTAACTACAGTTGCTTTCGCCATAATCAATTACTTCCAACAATGTACCTATTGTGCCTTAAAGCAGGGTTAAGGTGAAGTTTTTTCAAATTTATGGAGTTTCTTCACCTATAAAACAAGTTTTTGCTAAAATATGGCTCTACAAAATCAACAGAGTAAAAATGGATGTCTAAAACTCGCGTCATTTATCCGGGGACTTTTGATCCAATTACCAATGGTCATATTGATTTGGTCACACGTGCATCACGTATGTTTGATGAAGTGGTGGTTGCCATTGCCATTGGTCATCATAAA
>NZ_DKIK01000124.1:0-16595 GCF_002454215.1 Acinetobacter sp. UBA6720 | reverse complement strand
TTAGGTGAAAGTATCCAAGAGCCGAAAGATGCTGAGTTCATTCAATTTAGTGCCTCAACTCGTCTTTCAGGAGTAAATCTAGCAACTGGACAAACGATTCGTAAAGGTGCTGTGGACGCGATTCTTAACTTTACCCATCAAGAAATCAAAGACAACATTGAGCTTAAAACCCGTGTAGAGCAAGTGGCTTCTAAAGGTGCAACACCACTTGTGGTGGCTTCAAATCACAGTATTTTAGGGGTGATTGAACTCTCAGATGTAATTAAACAAGGTATTAAAGAACGCTTTGCGCTGTTACGTGAGATGGGTATCAAAACCATTATGGTCACGGGAGACAATCCATTGACTGCGGCTGCGATTGCGGCTGAAGCAGGGGTGGATGACTATATTGCAGAAGCGAGACCTGAGGACAAATTGGCTTGTATTCGTAACGAGCAAGCAGCAGGAAAATTAGTCGCAATGGTCGGTGATGGTACCAACGATGCACCTGCTTTGGCGCAGGCAGATATTGGTTTAGCCATGAATTCGGGTACGCAAGCTGCCAAAGAAGCTGGCAATATGGTGGATTTGGATTCTGATCCAACCAAATTGCTAGATGTGGTTGAAATTGGTAAACAGCAATTGATTACTCGTGGAGCATTAACCACTTTTTCGTTGGCAAATGACGTCTCTAAGTATTTTGTGATTTTACCTGCATTGTTTGCCGTGGCGATTCCACAACTTGGGGTACTGAATATTTTACAGTTGAGTAGTCCAAGCAGTGCCGTGATTTCCGCTTTGATCTTTAATGCTTTGATTATTCCAATGTTGATTCCATTGGCACTCAAAGGCGTTCAATTCAAACCTGCCAGTGCGCTGCAATTGTTACGCCGTAATATGCTGATTTACGGTGTAGGTGGTGTGATCTTTCCGTTTATTGTGATCAAGCTTATTGACCTTGTTGTGTCATTGTGGATTTAGGAGTTGGAAATGAATACTTTATTGAGTCATGAGCAATTGAATCAACAGGACTTGGCATTATCTAATCAAGGACATTCAGTCCTACGTCCGAGTTTTGGTTTGATCGTGGTTGGTTTTTTCATTGCAGGCATGTTGTACGCTACAGCAAGTGTCTCGATTGCACAGTTGATCTTTCCCAAACAAGCCAATGGTAGTGTCATTGAACTGAATGGTAAAATTATTGGTTCAAGTTTGGTAGGACAAAACTTTGTTAGTGAACAATATTTCCATGGACGACCGAGTGCTGTAAGTTACAATGTCGATGGGATGGCAGGCAGTAATTTGGCGGTTTCTAATCCTGATTTGCAAAAACAAATTAAAGAGCGAACAGTGCAATTTGCCCAGAATAATCATATTACTGAGCAACAAGTGCCAAATGAGATGGTGACAGCATCAGGAAGCGGAATCGACCCAGATATTTCACCTGAAAGTGCTTTATTACAGGTGAAACGTGTGGCACAGCAACATCATTTGCCTGAGCAGCAAGTTCGTGATTTGGTACAACAACAAATTCAGCCTGCACAATTCGGTGTATATGGGCAAGCCCGAGTGAATGTACTACAGCTAAATTTAGCCTTAGATCAATTGTCTTCGACCACACGTTGATAGAGCGTAATTATGCAGATCGACCGTAATAACAAAGCTGATGCATGGCTGGCACATAGTCAACGTGAACAGTCTGGACGTCTGACCATTTTCTTGGGAGCTGCGCCTGGAGTCGGGAAAACCTATGCCATGTTGACCCGAGCGCATGAATTGATGCGGCAAGGGCAGCATGCGGTGGTGGGTGTAGTGGAAACCCACGGTCGGTCTGATACAGAACGTTTGATCCAAGGACTGAATGTTATTCCAAGAAAGTCTGTGGAATATCAAGGGCGAATGTTAGACGAGATGGATCTCGACCAAATTCTTAAATTAAAGCCTCAAATTGTGCTTGTTGATGAACTTGCCCATAGGAATGTACCCAATAGTCGGCATGAATATCGTTGGCAAGATGTCAATGAGTTGTTGGATGCAGGCATTGATGTCTATAGCACCTTAAATATTCAGCATTTGGAAAGCCTCAATGATGTGGTTTTTCAAATTACGGGGATTCGGGTAACTGAAACCGTCCCCGATGCATTACTGAAACGTTTGAAAGATATTCGATTGGTTGATTTACCTGTTCCAGAATTATTAGAACGGATGAATCATGGCAAGATTTATTTCGCCGATGTTGCCCCTCATGCATTACAAGGTTTTTTTAAAGCTGCAAATTTGACGGCGTTACGTGATCTAGCGATTCAAACTGTTGCAGGGCAGGTCGATATTGATTATCGAGAAAAGTTTGTTGCACAAGGGCAGATCATCCCGATTCAAAATCATGTCATGTTGGCGATAGATGGTTCTGAATTCTCTGAAGATTTGGTACGCCGTGCCCATCGGATTGCGGAAAGACGCAATGCAATGTGGAGCGTCATTTCGATTCAAAAAAGTAAGGTTGAAACGACCCAATCCTTTGCAGTGACAAAGGCTTTTAATCTAGCACGTAAGCTCGGTGCAGACACTTATTTACTCTATAGCAATCATATTGCATCGACCATTTTACAGGCAGCTTATGATTATGGTGCATCGAATATTTTACTTGGTAAAAGCCCTCAAAAATCGTTATGGCAGCGCCTATTTTCAGATCATATTGCCGATCAACTGTTAGAGAAACAACATCCTTTTGAAATCACCTTTGTTCAGCCTTTAAAAGTCAAAAATAATGAAAAGCGTTTGCAGAAAGATGTGGCTCATTCATCTTGGCTGGAACAAGGTTTAGCATTTAATCAACGTGAAGTGTTTGAAAGTATTATCATTGTGTTGCTAGGACTGATTGTGGCAGCAATCAGTGATCATTTTATTGGGTATACTGACCTAGCCTTAATTTTTATTGTGACCGTATTACTGGTTGCGATACGCGCCCGCATGTTGATCACGATTATCAGCGTATTCATCTGTTTTTTACTCTACAACTATTTTTTTATCGAACCTCGATTTACCTTTATGATTAGCGCTGAACGAGGCGTGATTACCATCATTACGTTTATTGTCTCAGCCTTACTGGTTGGGCGTTTAGCCAACCAATTACGTGCGCAGGTCTTGAGTTTACGTGCTGCAAATTCAGTCTCGTTACAGTTGCAAGAATTGGAAAGAAAGCTATCAACCTGTGTAGATATTGAACAGGTGTTAAATGTCGCCAAACAACATCTGGAAACCTCATTAAATGCCATGGTTTGGTTAAAAGTTGAAAATCAGTCTTTGGGTGATATATCTGCCTTAAATGAAAAAGATCAAATAGCCGCAGATTGGACGCAGAAGAATGCGAAACCCTGTGGACGCTTTACCAACACACTGACTAATTCTGAATGGTGGTTTATTCCATTAAATTTGGTGAAAGAATATGGCGTAATTGCAATTCGCTTTCATCAAAATGCTCAAACCATCAGTTTTGAATTACAACGTTTAACTGAGTTGATGATTGAAGATATTGCGCAAACTGTTGCTCGGGTACAACTGTCTTTACAGTTAGAAAATTCTCGTGTGGTGGCTGAAACGGAAAAGTTGCGTTCCGCCTTACTTTCTTCGGTCTCGCATGATTTACGTTCACCCTTAGCCGCGATGATTGGTTCAGCAGATACGCTTAAATATTATGGCGAACAGATGCCTGAAAGCGATCGCCATGAATTATTAGACACTATTCACATTGAAGGGGAACGACTGGATCGTTATATACAAAACCTATTGGATATGACTCGACTAGGTCATCAGGGTTTGACTTTAAGTCGTGCTTGGATCGGTGCAGATGAACTGATTGGCTCGGCAACTCAACGACTGAAACGCTATCAGCCTGAGGTGAAAATCGAAGTTGCTTTGGCGGAAGAACTTCCGCAATTGTATGTGCATCCTGCTTTGATTGAACAAGCCATTTTTAATGTCTTGGAAAATGCCGCTAAATTTTCACCAAATGATGTTCCGATTGAAGTGAAGATTCAGCAAGAGGAACAATTTCTGCAAATTGACATTATCGATCAAGGGATTGGCATTCCCGAAGATGAACGTGAGCAAATCTTTGATATGTTCTACACCATGCAGCGTGGTGATCGTGGTAAAACGGGAACAGGTTTAGGGCTGGCGATTGTCAAAGCCATTATTGGCGCACATATGGGCAGTATCGAAGCTTTTGCTGGAACAGATGGTCAAGGTACCTTAATTCGCATACGATTACCGTTACATCAGGATTAAAATTATTATTTATGCCGCAAACAATTTATCCAAATGCATCAATTCTGATTATTGATGATGAACCTCAAATTCGAAAATTTTTAGACATTGCCTTACGTGCACAAGGTTATCAGGTGCATGTTGCTGAAAATGGCATGAAAGGCTTAGAAATTTTGGCAACACGAGGTGCGGATTTACTGATTTTAGATTTGGGTTTACCGGATATGGAAGGACAGCAGGTATTGACCGAGATGAGGCAATGGTCAGATATTCCTGTGATTGTGTTATCTGCCCGTCCTGATGAAAATCAAAAAATTAAATTGCTCGATGCGGGTGCAAACGACTATGTCACCAAACCGTTTAGCATTCAGGAATTATGTGCCCGTATTCGGGTGATGTTTCGCAATAAACCACAACAGTCTGAACAGAATATTGTATTTGATGATGGTCAATTATCTGTGGATGTGGCTGAACATGTAGTGAGGTTCGCGAATGAAGAAATTATTCTGACCAAAAAAGAATTTCAACTGTTAACACTATTGATTCGCCATCAGGGTAAGATCGTTACGCAAAAGCAAATTATGACGGAGTTATGGGGCATTAGCCATGAAGACGATACTCATTATCTTCGAATCTTGGTGAAAAAACTGAGGACTAAAGTTGGAGATTCTGCGGTTACTCCAAAATATATTTTTACCATTGCAGGCGTGGGGTTACGATTTTTGGAAAGATAAGGTATTGGTATTTTCTTGCTTATCTAGGTTGAATATTGATTCATAAAAAGACCCAAGATTATACGATGGGATGATCCTTAAACAATTGTAATATCCATTCAATAAAGACTTTTTGTTTAGGTGAAACCAATCTTTTAGACGGATAGAGCAGAGACACAGGCATAGACGGTACAGTATAGTGTTCTAAAATTCGGCAAAGCAATCCTTGTTCTAGCACTTTGATATGAGCATAGTGAGGCACTTGAATAATACCAAAATGCTGTTGGGCTGCGGCTGAATAGGTATTTGCTCCGTTGACTTGAATATTGAAAGGCAAGTCATAAAGTTGCGTTTTGTTTTGAATGATAAATTCGAGTGGCAGATGTTTCTGGCGTGCACTTGAATAGAAGCCCACCATAAAATGCTCATGCAGATCATCTAAATGATTTGGAGTACCGCGCTTTTCCAAATACCTTGGACTCGCAAGAGTTATTTGTTGCAAATGACCTAAGTGTCTTACAATTAGTTCACTCTTGTTCAGTTGTCCAATACGAATAACACAATCAATGCCTTCCTTAATCACATCGACATAGCGGTCACTTTCTGTCAGTTGTACCTGAATGCCAGGATATTCACTTTGAAACTTATGCAGATGAGGCAAAATAAAATACGCAGCAAACACTCCATGTACTTCTATCTTTAAGGTTCCTTGAGGTTTTGCATTGAGAAAATCATGATCTGATTCATTGATATAGTCCAAGATATACTTACAACGTTCGTAATAAATTTGACCTTCATCAGTTGTTTCCTTAGAATGTAGAAAATCATTAAGAATGACTGAAAATGTTGATGAAATTTTATTAAAAGCTCAAGATAAAATATTTGATGCAATATCTGATAAGAATAATTTGAGGAATTTTCTAGAAGCAGTAGTAAAAGAAGAACGTATAAAATCTAAATTCTCAATTGATTATTTTAATCCACATATTATAGAGAAAAATTATACTAAAAAAGTAACTATTCCCTCAATTTTTCTTGAAAGTGCTTTAATTAAATTAAAGGAATTAAATTTTAATGTCATTGATTATAATAGAATAGTTTTAATATTGAAGTATATTTTGGATTGTGCTGGCGCAACTATTAATGACTTAATTTGTAAATTTCCTGAAGTTGAAAATAATATTGATTATATTATTGAGGTTTTGGTAAAGCAAGAAATTTTAGAATTTACTGATGAATAAGGTGTTATATGAATCATAATTTTGAATTGAATAATTTAGATAATAAAAATTTGAGAGGAGAGAGAGTTTTTTTAAGATCTTTAATTGTTGAGGATGCTAAAGAAATTTATGAAGCTATTCAATGTTCACTTGATAAATTGAGGGAATTTCCTGCAACAATGATATGGGCATTAGAAGAACCTAGTATAGAGAATTCAATAAATTTTTGTAGGTTTATGAAAGAACAATTTGAAAGAAATAAAGAAATTGTTTTTACAATTAGAATTAACAACTCTAATAAGCTAATAGGATTGATTGGCTTACATAATATAAAATGGAATATTCCAAGAGGAGAAATTGGTATATGGGGAAATTCTTGTTACTCTAAAAATGGCTATATGACAGAAGCTATGAAAATTCTGATTAATTTTTTAAAAAATGATCTTAAATTTAATAGAATTGAAGCTTTTGTAGACCAGGAAAATATTAATGCCATAAAGATTTGCAAAAATTCTAAATTTGAACTTGAAGGAATTATGAAAAATGCATTGAAAAATCCTTTAAATAATTCTTTAAGAAATTTATGTATATATTCAATTACAGAAGTATAGAGTTATGAATTTAAAAGACTATCAACATAAAGAACTTCATTCGGTTTTGGATATACATAGCTTTTGTAGTCTTAGTTATTCTGGACCTCATATTGGTTTTAATCTTAATACTAGTGAAAAAATATTTACTAAAAGAATATATATTGAGAAAGGCATAGTACGTCACCGAAGTGTACGAGATTTTAGCACTATTAATATTGATGAGATGGATGTATCTAAGATAATATCATTATGTTTAATGCGTGATAATGAAAATAGATCAAACTTAGTTTCTGCTGGAAATATACAAGGGCTGAGACTAATGGGTATATGTAGTAAAACAGGTAAAATTGTAAATGATTTTGAGATATTAGAAGAAATTTATCATTATACTGATAACCCGAATCCTGTTTAAGCCAATGCTTCCACAACCCGAATGATTGGCTTGTTTTGATGACATAATTGGTAAGCACATAAAGAGGCATAAATACCAGCTAAATAGCCTTCAACACTTCTCTCGTTAATTGTTACCAAATTATATTTCCCTTTGAGCAAACTAAATAACGTTTCTATTTTGTTGCGCTGCTTTATAAAGCTTTGCTTTTAATCCTTCTACCAACTGTTTAGCCATTTTGATGTCTGCTGTATGTTCATTAGATAAAACTGAGTTCACAATCTCACCTGATTGATTCATCAGTAAATGTAGCTTACAACCAAAGAACCATCCCATTGAGCTTTTACCACGCGTTGCAATTGATGATATGGATTTATGTCGCTGAATACGCTGATTTTTACAGACTGGCAAAGTAATTGAATCAATCCATAAATACGAACTTTGATGATCTTTCATCACAGCGAAATGCAAGGCATGTAAAGCGAGTTGATGTGTATTCACTAAATAAATCATGCGCTGATAACAGGGTAAACTTTTAAATAAATGGCTTTTGTCTTGTTTTAACGAGGAGAAGAATGCTTTGAAGTTATTAAAATGAGAACATTTATACTAAATCGCAATGAAGATGATTTCTGAAATACTCAGTTGAGCGGTTCGAATTCTTAGACAATGGTTACATTCTTTAAGAAATTTCCAGTAAGTCGCTTCAAATTTTAAGAAGAAATCATCAATTGCACAAAATAATTCTGTACTATCGAACATAAGGACTAGAGTTGTGAGTTTGGTGTGGTAACTCAACTGATAGCTCTAGTCCTCTTCTTTTTCAAGCCTATTTCTTATCCATCTTTTTGTAGATCCTTTGTTCGGCTAATTCGGATAAAGATGTCAGAACTGGCTAGATTATCTTGCTATTTATGAACAGTATCATAGAACGTATCCCATGGTAAGTTTCACTCGATGAGGTCATCAATGAATACAGCAGTGCAAGAAAAACAGAAAAAAGTAATTTTAATTACAGGGGCCTCAAGAGGTATAGGGGCATTTACAGCAAGTTTATTGGCCCAGCAAGGACATAGCATCATCATTAATTATGCCAATAATGATCAAGAGGCAAATGCTGTGGTGCAAAAAATTCAAGCGAATGGTGGAACAGCAACAGCATTTAAGGCAAATATTAGCCATTCAGATGAAGTGACTCAGTTATTTGATTATGCAATTCAGACTTATGGCAGACTGGATGTGCTGATGAATAATGCAGGCATTATGCGACTCAATAAAATTGAAGACGTGGATGATGAAACGATTGATCAACTTTTGGCAATCAATCTAAAAGGACCATTATATACCATGCGTGAAGCGGCCAAGCGCTTGGCTCATGGCGGTAAAATTATTAACTTATCCAGCAGTGTTGTGGGTATGAAGCTTGAGACTTATGGTGTTTATACTGCGTCAAAAGCTGCCATAGAGTCTTTAACTGCGATTTTAGCCAAAGAGTTAAGAGGTAAAAATATTACGGTGAATGCGATTGCACCAGGGCCAACAGCAACAGCGCTTTTTCTCGAAGGGAAAAGTGATGAACTGATTGCACGGCTAATTCAGGCGGCGCCTTTAGAGCGTTTAGGTACAGTTGAGGATATTGCTGCTGTATTAGATTTTGCAGTCAATGAAGGAAGTAATTGGGTCAATGCCCAAATACTTCGGGTCAATGGTGGGATTGTTTAAATAAAAATTGTAGTATCCCACGAATACAAGGGTTGAGAAGTATTGTAGTTGGCTGTACCTATTAACGACTCAACTGTTGATATAAACGAAGTAAATAAAAAAAGCCTAAACAAAAGTTTAGGCTTTTTATGATCAAGGTTTATATAGTCCCAATTCTGTAAGGTGTAGTCGCAGAATACGGCGCAACTCAAGTACCGCTTCAGGGGTTTCCTGAATAGAATGTCCACCTTTAATAATTTTCTCAGACAATGCCCCATCCAGATGGGCACTGGTATAAGGTACGACATCATCAGTAATCACATTGATATCATTACTGTTGGTCATATTCCCCATAATACTGTGAAATTTCATCCCCTTATACGGAACAATATTTTTAGTTAACTGAGTAAATTTAGAGTTTTTACTGAGGTCGCTTGGGCCATTTTGAATTAACCCATTATCTATATCTTTGATAAATGCTTGTAGATCAGGGTCACTACTTTGTAATACATCAGTTAATGCACCTAAAAAAGCACCTGGTAGTTTAATTACTTTACGCGCAGCAAGGGTAAACCAACGGTCAGCAAATTCTGTTCCTCGATGTGGTGCTGCCAAGAAAATGGCACGACTAAAGTTTGGAATTGGCTGAATATCTAAGCGTGATTTAAATAATGGATCATTTTTAAATTGTTTGGCGCGCCAATCTGGAAGTAATTTGATTGCTGCAGATGTTAAGTCTGCATCACTGACTAAAAGCCGCGCAATAATGCCCCCCATGCTATGCCCAATCAGCACTGCGTCTTTTTTTGCAGAAGCTTTGTTATCGACTTGACTAAAAGCTTGTTGGATCACTGCATAAATTTGAAAGCGACTCTCCAGAATAGGCATGTTTGTGGAGTAGAAAACCTGCCACACTTGGTAATGCTCACGCAATACAGGGTCACCCATTACATCGTTGGTTAGACGAATCCATGCCTCAGGACTGCTTGCAAGACCGTGAATAAGAACGATGACTTTCTTGTTCGGGTTATAAGGTTCAAGCATATACAAATGAGGCATGGTCAGGCGTTCATCACGATCTATCAGTGACAAATAAGCAGACTTACCTAGATTATTTTGTGCCAGCCATAAGCCATATGGTGCTGAAAAATTTGCTGCCAGTGGATAAGTCTTTCCAGCTATTTCAGCAGTTTCATATTTATATGGATCATAGGCTGTCATCTCAAACTCTGGACTATTTAAGATTTCATCCACATTTGCCGCAGAACGAGGTTGGGCTGTGATGGTCGCTGCTAAATAACGAGCATTATGGATATTGGGATTATGGCCATTTGTATACTGATGATGTAATGGATCAACAATATATTTTGTTTTTTCAGGTGAGATGTCGTGAGGTTCTGCAGGCAGTACAATTAAAAACTCAGAACCAAATCCATCTCGACGGGTAATTGAACGCAAACCTGAAAAGTTCAAATTATACGTCGACATGAGTTGTTCAATTTTTTGATTTTTTAAAAGTGAATATTTGTCGAAATTAATGCGATAAATGCTTTTGCCGACTTGGATTTGGGTCGTAACATCTGAAGGCTCATAACGTAAACCATAAGCACTAACTAGTTTGGCAATTGCTTGGTTATAAAAGTCTCGAAGTTGTACTTGACGGTTATCAAAAATTCGATCTTGTGGGCCACGTTTAGTTTTAAACATATAAGCATAACTATAGCGAATACTTTTATCGAGCATGCCGAGCTGTTGATCTAAACAGTTTTGGTAATTTTGCTTTTGAACAGCCTTTTTTTCTTCTGACTGCGTCTTAACCAAAATACTGATTTTACATGCCGATGATTTTTCTAAAGAAAGTGCTTTGGCAAGATAAAGTTCACTTGCCGTTGATAGTAATTGCTCATCCTGAATTTGGGGAATTTGTTTGAGTTCGTTCACACATTCCTCAGGCTGTTCAGAACAGACTTTGGCTTCTCTGCCTGTCATAGATAACACATTCAGACTTGCTTCACTGAGCTTATCGCGCGTTAAAATACTTTCACGTTCGTTGTTAATGGTGACGTTCAGTGATTGATTTTTTACACTGACCACTTGGCAACCACTCAAGATAGAAATCAGAGCAGTGAGCATTAAGGTGCTACGGATGTATTTAGGCATAAACGAGTCTACTGCGATCTATTTTTTTGAATTTTTTAAATCATACGATAATTCTCGGATTTATCAATTCGCTCAAAAAAAAATAGACCGAAAAGTTCGGTCTATTTTAGAGTGTGTTACAAAAGTAGCGAATTATTTGCTCGTATTTAATACTTGCCAAACATTCCAACGACCTTGTTTTTCAATTTCAGTAATCAAGCGATCTGCAACTTCAGCTTCTTGAGGGTATTTCAACTTGTAGTTTTTCAGCGTTTGCACCGCATTCTTCTTCTGTTCCATCGCGATGTAGTTATTTGCACTCGCTAAATAAGCTTCTTGAACACCAGACTTCATGGCTTTATCTAAATACGGCATAGCTTCACGTTGACCACCCCCTTCAGACAGGGCAAAACCAAACCAGAAGTTTGCTTCAGGGTCTTCTTGATTAAGCTTTAAAATACGCTGAGCATAAGTTAAAGATTTGGTGGTATACACGGAACCTAAGTCTAAATTACGAGCCATAACGCTAGCTTTGAATGCACGAATGAGTACATCAAATGATGCATTGTCTTTTGATGCCAACGTATCTAACTGCTGGGTCACTTCTTTTAATTTTGACTCAAAACCTTTACGTTCTTGGCGCTCTGTAAAACGAGGTGGGTAATGGCGTGCTTTACCTTCAACCAACTGCAAGAAGTCATCAATTTCAGTGATGTCGACTTCGTTGTCACCTGCCAGCACCGCGTATTTCAACTGACGTTCTTTGCTATTAACAGTTGGAATAATCAACTTATTGGTGTCTAAAACCATTTTCTTCGATGGATCATCAGAACGTGTCACTTCCATCTTGGTTACAGGTTGTGAAGCAGCCTTTTTTAAATTAATTTCAAACGGAGGAGGCGCATCATAGTTAAATGGATTTAATGCGTAAAACGGTGCAGTTAATTCAGGCTCAGTAAACACAATGGTATTGTTATTATTTTTCGGTGGGGTTGTGCTACACGCTGTTAAAAACGACACTGTAAGTACAGCAACCGCTAAGGGTTTAAGCATCATAAGGTTCATCCATTCATTATTTTAAGAAGTGGTGTAAAAGGCATGTCCGTCAGTCTAAGAAAACTCTGAGGAACATGCAAGGCTTGCTATAGGCTGGTTTTCAAAAACTAACACTTTTCATGTTTAATCATTTGATGGAGTGCTTTGAGCTTCACATTCACGGCGAACGTCTTCCAAAATTTTCAGTTCTTCAGCACTAAAGGGTTGTTCATTTTGTTGCTGTTTTTTAAAGGTTGGATCAAGTAACGACAAACGTTGGCATAAGGTATTCATACGTTTTTCATTCAACTGAATACGGTCGAGCAGGACGCGCATGCCTTCAAGTATAGGATCGGACTGGTCTTGCGTTGCAGCATAAGCTTGGAAGCCGATACTTTCTGCATAATCACGACGATGTGTTTCAGCCTCATCTTTTGGTTTATCTTTTGATATGAAACGCGCTGGATTGCCAACGGCAGTGGTATCGGCAGGTACTGCTTTTGTCACAACTGCATTTGAGCCAACCTTCGCATTCTTACCGACTGTAAAGGGGCCTAAAATTTTAGCGCCTGCACCAACAACTACGCCGTCTTCTAAAGTCGGATGGCGTTTGCCTTTATTCCAAGTTGTACCGCCTAAAGTTACACCGTGATAGAGGGTTACATCATCGCCAATTTCAGCTGTTTCACCAATCACAACGCCCATGCCGTGGTCGATAAAAAAACGACGACCAATTTTAGCGCCTGGGTGAATTTCAATCCCTGTTGCAAAACGGCTGAAAGAAGACAATAAGCGTGCAGAGCCCTTACATTCCTTTTTCCATAATTCATGCGCCATACGGTGCATGATCAACGCGTGGATACCTGGGTATGTGGTTAGAACTTCTAAAGTGTTTCGTGCTGCAGGATCGCGCGCGAATACAGCTTGTACATCTTCTTTGAGCTGTTTAAGCATTAGATTGATCCTCTATTTGATCCGTATTTGACTTTTTCCATGTGCCATTATTTAAGGCTTGTACACGACTAAAAATACCACGAAGTAAATGATATTCCATACGATCTAATTGTATACGTCCAAAAAGGCGACGCAAGCGTAAAGGCAATAATCGCGGATTTTTTGGATCTAAAAATTCAATTTCAGCCAACATTTTTTCAATGTGTGGATAGAACTGTTCCATTTGCTCATGTGTGACCAAAGGCTCATCCCACTGCATGGACTCTGTATCTGTCACAGGCATGGTTGCAGCTTCATCTTCACCACTTTCTACAGCAGCCAAAGTTGCCATACGCATTTCATAACAGATGACCTGAATAGCTTGAGCTACATTCAGTACGCCATAGTCTGTATTGACTGGAATAGTAACGTGGTAGTTGGCCATCGCCAGTTCTTCATTGGTCAGTCCGCGGTCTTCACGACCAAAGACCACAGCAACATCTTGTTGATCACTCAGCACTGCTGAAATTGATTTTTCTGCCGCAGGACGTGCGTCTAGCAAAGGCCAAGGAATAGTACGACTACGTGCACTGGTACCAAACACTAAATGGCAGTCTTTGATGGCATCGGCAAGGGTTTCAACAATTTCAATCTGCGCGATTAAATCAGTTGCACCCGCTGCTAAAGCATCAATATCGGGATGTGGATAGGTTTTTGGCGCAACCAAAACCAGCTTTGAGAGTCCCATTGTTTTCATGGCACGTAATGCGCTTCCAATGTTCGCAGGGAGTGTAGTATTGACCATGACAATACGCACATGGGAGAGATGCGCTGAAACAGCGGCATTGTCAAATTGGCTCATGATTTTTCCAATGAATTTTAAAATTTGAAAATATTTAAGAGAACTGACCGACCTCAGCCTGATATAAGTCCATGGCATCATCCATGCTCATATCCGCAGGTGGCGGTGGTACATCTACGGGTTTGGCTTCTTCATAGCTGACCGCTTTGGCAGCTTTAGATTTGACTTGATATTCCACATGAAGATTTTCTTTACCAAAATAGTCACGAAGTTTAGACAGCAGTTCATCTAGCGGTGCCACTTTCCAATTGATCCCTAAGTGCAATTCAGCTGTGGCATACGGGTAGTCCAACAGTAATTGTAGCGGAATGTGATTACACATATCGACATTACAGAAGGGTGCAAGAATATTTTTCAAATCTTGGTTCAGTGCTTTCGTACTATGCGTTGGGTCAAGGCGAATTTGAATACAGTTGGCACGTTTTTGGCGAATTTCATTTAGGGTAAATGCTTTGGTCAAGCGTCCCATTGGACGGTCAAAGCCTTCACGCTCGTAAATTTCACCTTCAATCACCACCACTTTTTCATTTTGAATGATGTCTTTAAAACGCATAAAGCGTTCATGATTCGCAGAGACTTCAATTCGGGCAGTCCCATCATCTAAGGTGACCATCATTCGGTTTGGAAAGTTGGCTACATCGACTACAAGACCAGCAAAAACAGTGGTTACCCCACGACGTGTAGGGGTGAGTTCATTGATTTTATTTGGAATAAATGCTTTCAGCTCTGCACGGTATACATCAATTGGGTGACCAGTTAAATACAAACCTAAGGTGTCTTTTTCACCTTTGAGACGGACTTCATCTGACCACGGTTTCACAGGTTTGGCAGGTTTACGCTGTACTTCTTCAACCTCACCAAACAAGTCCATGATGCCTGTTTCACGGTTTGAACGAGCTTGCTCCGCCGCTTGTACTGCTTCTGGAAGTTGCGCCATTAAACTGGAGCGCTCAATACCAAGACAGTCTAAAGCACCTGAGCGAATTAATGCTTCTAAAGTCCGTTTATTGATTTTTTTCAGATCAATACGATGGCAGAAATCAAACAAGTCACGATACGGCCCATCTTGGATACGCGAGTCAATGACTGACTGCATCGCGGCTTCACCGACGCCTTTAATTGCACCGAGTCCATAGACGATCGTTTTGTCGTCCGAAGCATGGAATTGATAGATAGACATATTGACCGAAGGTGGCAATACATCTATATCATTGTGTCGACAGTCATCAATCAAGAACACCACGTTATCGGTGTTTTGCATTTCCGATGACATCACTGCTGCTAAGAATTCAGCTGGATAATGCGCTTTGAGCCATGCGGTTTGATAGGCAACCAGTGCATAAGCTGCGGCATGTGATTTGTTAAAGCCATAACCTGCGAACTTTTCCATATAGTCAAAGATATGGTTGGCAGTTGCTTCATCAATGTCTTTTTTGGCTGCACCTTCCGTGAAAATTTGGCGCTGTTTGACCATTTCTTCGGGCTTTTTCTTACCCATCGCACGACGTAGTAAGTCCGCACCACCTAAGCTATAGCCCGCACAATACTGTGCTGCCTGCATCACCTGTTCTTGGTAAACCATAATGCCGTAAGTCGGTTCAAGTACACCTTCAAGTAGGGGATGGAGATATTCAAACTCACCACCATGCATACGGTGGATAAAGTCCGGGATCAGGTCCATCGGGCCTGGACGGTAAAGGGATACAAAGGCGATAATTTCTTCAAATTTGCTTGGACGTGCTTCCTTGAGCATTTTTTTCATGCCCACGGATTCAAACTGGAAGACGGCTGTAGTGTTGGCATTGGCAAAGATGAGGTATGCATCTTTGTCATCAAGCGGAATGAAGGCAATGTCTAAAGGCACATCGAGCTTAATGCGCTTATTGATATTCTTCACGGCATCTTCAATAACCGTTAAGTTACGTAGACCCAAGAAGTCGAACTTTACTAGACCAGCAGATTCAACGTCGTCTTTATCATACTGCGCAACACGGCCTGTACCATCTGCGTCACACAGCACGGCAGAAAAGTCGGTAATTTTAGTCGGGGAAATGACCACGCCACCTGCGTGTTTACCTGTGTTACGGGTAATGCCTTCGAGTTTTAATGCCATTTCCCAAATTTCAGCCGCATCGTCATTGTCTGGGTTGGATGGGTTAGTGACAATGTCTTTCAGCTGTGGCTCTGCTTCAATCGACTCTTCAAGGCTTAAACCTAAAGGTTTGGTCGGAATCATTTTTGAGATTCGGTCAGCCAAACCATAGGATTTACCCAAGACACGTGCCACATCACGAATAGCACCTTTGGCTGCCATGGTACCGAAAGTGGCAATTTGTGATACTGCATCGCGTCCATAGGTACGCGCCACATAGTCAATGACACGGTCACGACCAGCAATACAGAAATCGACATCGAAGTCGGGCATTGAAACACGTTCTGGGTTTAAGAAGCGTTCAAAAAGTAGCCCGTATGGGAGAGGGTCGAGATCTGTAATTTTTAAGCTGTAGGCAACCAACGAACCTGCACCTGAACCACGGCCTGGACCAACGGGCACGCCATTACCTTTGGACCATTGGATAAAGTCCATGACAATCAAGAAGTAGCCTGGGAAACCCATTTTAAGAATGGTCCCGATTTCATACTCTAAACGATCATCATATTCTTTACGTTTTTCAGGCCAGTATTCATCACGCGTTTCTGGTGGATATAAAAAGTCTAAACGTTCTTCTAAACCTTCTTTGGATAAATGTGCAAAGTAGGTGT
>NZ_DKIK01000100.1:0-18539 GCF_002454215.1 Acinetobacter sp. UBA6720 | reverse complement strand
ACCACCGATGTAGCTAGAAACTTCGAAACCAGAAGTTAAACGCACACGGCAAACTTTACGCATTGCTGAGTTCGGTTTTTTAGGTGTAGTTGTGTAAACACGTGTACAAACACCACGACGTTGTGGACAAGCCTTCAACGCAGGAACTTTAGATTTTTCAACTAAAGTCGTACGACCCTTACGGATCAACTGATTTGTTGTTGCCATTTGGCAATTCTCCCGTTAATAAAAAACCCAAAAAAAGACGACTTTTTGAGGGCATGCAATTGTAAGCTAAGACGCAAAAATGGTCAACATTTCAAACTACATGTAATGCTGACTACATCAGGACTTTTACAAATTTTCATCTATTTTAAGTAGTTTATTTTTTACTTGGAGTATTTCGTCTTTTTGTAACCTTTTTTTCAGTCGGCTCTACAGTAGGCTTCGCAGCAACTTTTGAAGCCGTATTGGGTTCATTTTGTACAAAAGACGCATTATTGTTTTGTACGGTTTCTTCAACCTCATCCATAGGATATAAATCTGCAAGATCTTCTTCCACTTGCAGGGCTGGCTGTTGCGGTGCAACAGCATCATGGGGTTCAACCATTTGATCTGCAAGCTGCTCTAGGCCTTGTTGAACGAGATCATCGGTTGGTGTTTGTGTGCCTTTGTCTGACTTCTTCTGAACTTTCACTTTAGCAATATTTTGATGACCATCCAATGCGATTTCAGTGCCCATATTTAAGCTCTCTGTTTCCGCATCTGTTGCACTGCGTTGAGCAAGCAGTCGCGGCGATGCTTTAACTAAAAGCTCAAGTGAACGCTCATAAGCGGTCAAGGCACTTAGGCTATTGTCTTTTTGCTGAATGATATACTGGCGGGCTTGTGAAAAAATCAACTGCGCCTTTTGATGTGCATCATCCACTAAGCGCCAACTATAAGCGGCACTCACACTAGCACTGGCAATGGGTGAGAGCTTTGCTAGTTTATTGAGTAAAGATAGATTAGCAAGCGACTGCCCCCATTTCAGTTGACCATCGGCATTGGTCAACCATTTCTTCAAAGCTTCTGCATCATTGCTTGATCCCAACAACTGTTGTAACTGAGAAACATCATGGGTTTGCAAGGTACTCGAAATCGCTTTAATCGCCATCAATAAAGTTTGCTTTTCGGCAATTAAACCCAAATCAATTTGTTTAAAAATAAACTGTACGATGTCCTGATCAGACTCTTTATTTAAGTCAAAACCGTAAGAGCGCCCTACTTGATAGATCATTCGCAGTGACATGACCAAAGAAGCAGGCACATCCACGGTTGAACCCACTATACCTGTTGCCCCTGTCAATGCCCCCTGAACAATGGCAATGATCTTATTTTGTTCCGATAATGCCTGACTAATCCGCTTAGAACGGTCAACATCTTGGGTTAACATTTCAAGATCACGCACACCCGCTTCATCTAAAACAGCATCGACAGAACACATATTCGAACTAAATTGATTGAGCTGACCAAATAGATAATCAGCCGCTTTATCGGAAAGTTGTGGAGAAACAAAACTCGCCATACGGTTTGCTTTTGCATAATGTCGGCCTAATAGCTGACGTGATACCGTCGGTAGGTGCTCACGTAAAACATGTTGCGGGCGCTCATAAGTTTTACTTTTTGATTTTGTTTTTGGAGTCGTGGCATCTCCTGTTGGGCTATTTGTCAGTGTTGACACCGCATCTGGAGCCACTTGGTTTAAGAGATTTAAACCTGTATGACTGAGCTTTTTAGCCACTCCAAAGGCATTTGAAAAGAAACCACTGCGCTGTTTATTGTTTGAATCCGCCATTCCTTACCTCGTGCTTTATAATCTTTCATTTCTAGCTAAATACTAGGTGTAGTACGCATTTATCTCAATAACAATATGTGTCTTTTAGTAAAGTTGAAATGTGCTTTGCTTGATTTTAAGACAAGCTAAATTGGCATAGGATTTGCCATAAGAATTAAAAATTCTTTCTGCTATTATGATCTGCATTGAAAACATAAGAGTTGCAATTGGCTTAGAAATAAATTGTTGATTCATCTCTAAGCGCAACTCGGTAAAACCACCATATAAGGGATCTGTAAATGAAACGTGTAGTAATCACTGGCATGGGGATCAACTCATGTATCGGTAATACTTTGGAAGAAGTTACTCATGCATTACAAAACGGGATTTCTGGGACACGTTTTAACCCAACCTATGCTGAACTCAATTTTAAAAGTCATATCAGTGCTGCTGCTGAACAAGACTTTGATGGTATCGACCGTAAGCTAAAACGCTTTATGGGTGTTTGTGCCATGTATGCATATAACGCTGCGGTTGCTGCGGTTGAAAATGCAGGCTTAACAGCCGAGCAAATTGGTGGCAATCCACGCTATGGTATCGCAGGCGGTTCAGGTGGTGGTTCAACTGCATCTGTAGTTGAAATGAAAGAATTGTTAGACACCAAAGGCGCACGTAAAGTTGGTCCGTTCTTCGTACCACGTAATATGTCGAACACAATTACAGCAAACGTTGGTGTTGCTTTTAAAATGCAAGGTGTTGCACACACCATTACCAGCGCATGTGCAACCTCTGCTGATGCAATTGGTTATGCCTACAACCTGATTCAACTCGGCAAACAAGACTTAATGCTTGCAGGTGGCGGTGAGGAAGATCACTGGTCTCAAAGCTTGTTGTTTGATGCCATGGGTGCACTGTGCTCAAAGTACAATGACACACCAGAAACAGCGTCTCGTCCTTATTCTGCTGACCGTGACGGCTTCGTGATTGCTGGCGGTGGCGGATTTGTAGTACTTGAGTCTTTAGAGCATGCGCAAGCACGTGGCGCCAACATTTTGGCTGAAGTCGTAGGTTATGCTGCAAACTCTGACGGTGCAGACATGGTTGCACCATCGGGTGAAGGTGCGACACGTTGTGTACTGATGGCACTTGAAGAAGCAAAACAGCACGGCGTCGACAAAATTGACTATGTGAATACGCATGGGACATCAACGCCTGCTGGTGATGTGACTGAGTTAAAAGCAATGGAACGTGCATTTGGCGAAGGTCAAGTTCCTCCACTCAGCTCAACTAAGTCAATGACAGGTCATAGCTTAGGTGCGGCAGGCGTACAAGAAGCGATCTACTCTGTCCTAATGATGCAAAATGACTTTATTGCACCCAACATCAACGTAACTGAACTGGATGAAGGCGCAAAACCATTTGATATCGTGCTTGAAAAACGTGACGCAAAATTGAATACTGTGATGAGTAACAGTTTCGGTTTTGGCGGCGTAAATGCATGTCTCATTTTCAAAAAATGGGAAGGCTAAGCCGCCCATTTTAGGGTGACTTGATGGATGCTCCTTCTGATGCTTTCTTGTGGGTAAAAGCATTACATATTATTGCCGTGGTGTGTTGGTTTGCTGCATTATTCTACTTACCACGGCTCTATGTTTACCATGCCATGAGTGATGATGCAGTCAGTCATCAACGTTTCGAGGTTATGGAACGTAAGTTATACCGTGGCATTATGTGGCCGTCGATGATTGCAACACTGATCACGGCACATTTCTTGGTCGATTGGGGTGATGCAACACGCCACTATCATGAAGCCCTGTGGTTCTACCTCAAAGTCGGTTTGGTTGGACTGTTGGTTATTTACCACTTTGTTTGCGGTTATTACCGTAAGAAATTGATTGGTCATGCACACTACAAGTCACACAAATTTTGGCGCTTCTTTAATGAAATGCCAACCCTCATTTTATTTGCTGTGGTGATTTTAGTCGTGGTTAAACCGACATTTTAAAATCCCACAGTTAAAAAGCCCCGATTGATTTGGGGCTTTTTAATGTCTGTAAAAATCAACAGTACAACTCAAGATCCACGCTATGACCGTATCCCAAATTGACGAATCTTCAAATTGAGCGGGGTCGAATAATATTTCTCAATCGCCCAACTCAAAATAAACACCGCGATAAAATAAACAGGCAACAACATCAACTTTTCAGCCGCTAAAGTGTCTTTTGGGAAATACACCACTTTCATTAAGCCAAGAATAATCAAATGAAACAGATACATTTCATAGCTACGCTGCCCAATCCAGACCAAAATCCGTGCCGTGTGTGAAACAGGTTTAGCTTTCGGCTCTTGAGTAAAGCAAAATATGAGTAATGCCGTCAGTAACGCAAATGCGCTGATGCCCCAAGTACTCACCTCTTTGATGGGTGCATAAAAATATAAAGCGGTCATTAGAAACGCTGTTACTGCAACAATCATTTTTTGATTGTAAATTGCACCTTTAAAATGTTGCACATACATTGCGGTGAGGCAACCAATCGCAATTCCATCAAAGCTAGAGAAATAGTGATATAGATAAGCCCCACTTTCCTCTCCAAAATGCAGGGCACGAAAATACGGTGCATAAGCGATTATCGCGAGCAGCAAAACAATAAAGCCTTTGCCCCGACCAAGCCCTAAACACAGGACAGGAAAGGCTAAATAGAAGACTTCTTCAACCGATAAAGACCACAATACGCCCAAAGCATAGTTCACCCAACCGTATTCAATAATCAGTAGATTCATCCAGAAACTCAAAGCTGAAAGAACAGTCACAGCATAGGACACCTCTACGCCATTGGGCGACTGATTGATAAAGGGTTGTAATCCTAAACTTCCGAGCACACTGACCATCGCGACCAATAACACCAGACACGGCATGATTCGGGCAATACGACGGATATAAAAATCTTTCAGTTTAATCTGCGCCAAAGAACCACTGCGCTGTAAAATATGCTGGGTAATCAAAAAACCCGAAATGACAAAAAATATGGTCACACCATAGTTGCCATTTCGGGCAATTAAGGTACTTAAGCTCTCGCCCCCAATGGAAATGCCGAGAAAGGTATCGTGTAATTTATACGGAATATTGAAATGGTGAATCAGCACCAACAGGATGGACACGCCACGCAGGATGTCAATTTTATAATTACGCATCAATCATTGTTAAAATTTTAAAGTGCTTCATTAAAAGTGAAACCATCAGATTTAAATAGCTTTTATATATAAAATCATACAATGATCCAACACTGAATTAGAACCCATTGATTCAGCTCAAGCAAAAAGAAAGCCCTGCTTATGCAGGACTTTCTTTCAAACATCACGAGTACAGAATGAATTTAGCTCTTTACTGCGGAGTCTTACCGTTTTAAGTTTCCATTGCTGGAGTTCGTTTTGTTCCTTGCGAAGTTGTACTTCTCATTCGCCAAAAGAACCAAAAACATTTGTCATCCGCAAAACCTATTCACTTTCTGTATTTAAAAAATTTTCTTTGCAAAAACAGTCCGCTTTAAATGCTAGACAGGTTGCGGATGACATTGTCACGTATCGAATAAAACCTCAAACTTAAAAAAGAAAATACCAGTCAGTTAAGAAACTGACTGGTATTACTGATTATGCAGGGCTTTCTTTCAAATATCACAAGGGCAGAATGAATTTACTTAGTTATCCAGTTGCTGTTCTAACAGACGTTTTTTCATACGTGGCTTGTACAGCAGTTGATAGGTCACGGCTAAAATAATCACCCATAGCGGACTGATCATCAATGCGCGAAGGGTATCCGCCTCTAAACTCAAAATAACCAACGTGAAGAATAAGAAGATTAAGACCACATAAGACATCCAAACACCGCCCGGCATTTTAAAGGTCGATTTTGCATGTAGCTCAGGACGCAATTTACGGTAGCGGATATAGCACACCATAATAATGCTCCAAATACTGATAAACAGAATCACACACAATGAGCTGGCTAATGTAAAGGCTTCAACGGTGTTTGGTACAAAATACTGTAGCGCCGCACCTGCCATGATAAAGGCACATGAGAAGAATAAGCCTTTTGCTGGTACAGCACGTTTTGACAGACGCGCTAGGCTCTGTGGTGCTTGCCCTTCTCTTGCCAAACCAAAGAGCATACGTGATGTAGAGAACACACCACTATTCATTGAAGACATCACTGAAGACAGCACCACTAAATTCATAATGATGGCTGAAGTTGGGATACCTGCATGTAAAAATAGTGACACGAACGGACTTTGATCCGCAGGAATTTGATTCCACGGCGTCACCGACATCACGACAAATAGCGACAAGACATAGAACAAGATGATACGTGTTGGAATCGCATTCACTGCTTTCGGTAAGTTCTTTTCAGGGTCTTTGGTTTCAGCAGCCATGGTTCCAATCAACTCTACACCGACAAAGGCAAAGAGTGCAATTTGGAAGCCAGCTAAAAAGCCACTGCCACCTTGAGGGAACATCCCACCATGCGACCAAACATGACTGAAGCTTGCAACTGAACCGCCCGGTGCTTGGAAATGACTAAACACCATAAAGCCACCAATCACGATCAACCCTAAAATAGCTAAGATTTTGATTAAAGCAAACCAAAATTCAATTTCACCGAAGAGTTTCACAGTCAGCAAATTTAACCCAAGAACAAACAACACACAGCCGACACTGATTAAAGCCTGCCCCATGGGAGTAAAGGCCATGTCTGGCGGGAGCCAAAAGCCGAGATAGTTAATAATGGCTGCCAAGTCCGCAATACCGACCAAGACCCAACCGAGCCAATAGGACCAACCGATATAGTAACCCGCACCCGGCCCAATCAGATCATGAGCCATGTCGATAAACGACTTATAGTGCAAATTTGACAATAAAATTTCGCCCAATGCACGCATTAGGAAGAAGAACATGGTCCCGATAATCATATAAATGATCAGAATCGAAGGACCAGCAAGAGAGATGGTTTTGCCCGAACCCATGAACAGGCCCGTACCAATCGCGCCACCAATGGCAATCAATTGCAGGTGGCGGTTGGATAATTTCCGTTGTAATTCATGCGATGATGCATTTGCACCGTCAGCTTGTGGGGTAGTCGTCATAATTTAACATCCTGTTAAAGTCCTTTTTTGCGTATAAACCATGTTCATACAGTGCTCGTTATCCTAACGGGCGGCATTTATACGCTCATCAGCACTTCGGTTGAAACCCAAGCGCTGATATACACGGGGAGAGTTTAAAAAATTAGTTTTGTGCAGCCGTCACTGCAATTTCGATCAACCAGTTTGGATTAACCAAATCAGCCTGAATCGTGGCACGCGAAGGCGCTACACAACCATTCATCCAATCAATCCAAATCGCATTGACTGTTGAGAAATCAGAGAGATTTTTGATGTAAAGCTGAACAGATAACAAACGTGATTTATCTGTATTTGCCAAAGCTAAAAGCTCATCAATTGTTGCTAAAATTTCACGGGTCTGACCTGCGACATCATTGTCGGTATTTTTTGGCACTTGCCCTGACAAATACACCACTTGATTAAACACAGTGACTGCACTCATGACTTCGTTGGTGTTGAATTTTTGAATGTCTGAATGTGACATAGGTCTTTCCTTGTATGAAACTGTATAAAAATAAAATTTAATCTTGGATAAAATTGACACGTGCAGTGACAGCACACATCAGCTCATAGCCAATCGTGCCTGAACCTGCTGCGACTTCATCAATGCTAAGCACAGTGCCCTGTTTCGATGTACCCCACAGCACCACTTCGCTGCCAACTTGGGCATTTGGGAGGTGAGATAAATCAACCGCCAACATGTCCATGCTGACCCGTCCGACCAAACTACTGCGTTGTCCATCGACTAAAATAGGCGTACCCGTTGCGGTAATCCGTTGATAACCATCGGCATAACCACAAGCCACAATACCCACACGCATGTCGCTTTCAGCAATGAACTTTGAGCCATAACCGACACTATCGCCTGCTTTTAACTGCTGAATGGCAATCAGCTCGCTGCGCAAACTCATGGCAGGTTGCAAATCCCAGTCTTCAATGGAGTGGCTTGGATAATCTGGAGAACTGCCATAAAGCATAATGCCGCTACGGATCACATCCGACTGCAACTGTTCATGACGTAAGATGGCTGCGCTGTTGCTGACTGAACGTGCACCCGGTAGATCATGGGTAATGGCATCAAACAACTGACATTGATGCGCAATGCCATCACGTCCGAAACGCTCACCATCGGCATCCGAAAAATGCATCATATGGGTCAAACGTCGAACTTGAGGCAAGTTTGAGAGCTGCTGCCATACTTGACGGTACTGTTCAGGACGGAAACCTAAACGGTTCATGCCGCTGTTCATTTTTAAATAAACATCGAACTGCGCCTCTAAAGGAAAACGCGCTAACCATTCAAGTTGATATTCACTATGAATACTGAAGCTTAAACCTAGCTCATGGCAGTCAAATAGATCTTGCTCTGAGAAAATACCTTCGAGTAACAGAATTGGGCCTGTCCAGCCCAAAGCACGAATGCGTTTTGCCTCTGCCAAATCGAGCAGCGCAAAACCATCGGCAGATTTGAACGCTTGATAGACGCGTTCAATCCCATGACCATAAGCATTGGCTTTGACCACCGCATAGACTTGACTATTCGGCATTTTAGTGCGAGCAACATTTAAATTATGCTGCAGTGATTGGCTATGAATCACTGCAGTAATTGGACGTGGCATTTTCTTCTTCCTTGAATCAATACGGCCTAAAACGGATTAGGCTGCTGAAGGATAACGTTGAATAGAGAGACCTTCAGTACTGATGTCTGGTTGATGATTCATCACCAAGTCACTAATGAGCTTGCCTGAACCACATGCCATGGTCCAACCCAAGGTGCCATGCCCTGTATTTAAGAATAGGTTTTTAAAACGAGTCGCACCAATGATTGGCGTTGAGTCTGGTGTCATTGGACGTAAACCGGTCCAGAAACTGGCTTCAGCTAAGTTTCCACCTGGGAATAGGTCTTGAGTCACCATCTCCAAAGTTGCACGGCGATCTTGGTTTAAACCGTGGTTGAAACCACTCAGTTCTGCCATCCCCCCCACACGGATACGTTGGTCAAAACGCGTGATGGCAATTTTATAAGTTTCATCAAGAACCGTAGACTGTGGCGCAAATGCAGGATCTACAATTGGAATGGTTAGTGAGTAGCCTTTGACAGGGTATACAGGCAAATTCAAATTCAATGGTTTCAAGAAATCACGTGAATAACTACCAAAAGCAAGCACATAACGGTCTGCTGTAAGCACTTGACCATCCACCACCACGCCTTTGATTTCATCACCTTCAACCACTAGTTTTTCAACATTTTGGTTAAATTTAAATTCTACACCCATGTCTTTTGCAAGGTTTGCCAAAGCATTGGTAAATAGGTAACAGTCACCTGTTTCATCATTCGGTAGATGTAAACCACCGACTAATTTATCTTTAGCATATTCTAAAGCTGGCTCAACTTTGGCTAAGTCATCTTTTAATAATAGTTCGTAGTCGACGCCACATTCTTTTAATACTTGGATGTCACGTTGTACGGCATCCAATTGAGCTTCATTACGGAAAACCTGCAAAGTTCCTTTCGCACGGTTTTCATAGTGAATGCCAGTTTCTTTACGCAGTTCACGTAAGCAGTCACGACTGTATTCAGCAACACGCGTCATACGCTCTTTGTTAATGGCATAGCTTTGTGGATTGCAGTTTTTTAACATCTGCGCCATCCAGTTTAACTGCCACATGCTACCATCAATGTTAATGGCTAAGGGTGCATGATGTTGGAACATCCACTTTACGGCTTTAAACGGAATACCAGGTGCAGCCCACGGTGTAGAATAACCCGGAGAGATTTGCCCTGCGTTACCAAAGCTAGTTTCTTCAGCAGGACCAGCCTGACGGTCTAAAACCGTAACGCTTGCGCCTTGTTGTGCAAGGTAATATGCACTTGCAACACCGATGACACCACTACCTAAGACAATTACACGCATGACTGATCCCTTACACACACTAGTTTATTTCACTAGTATATTTTTAGGTTAATAGTTTTTTTCACTGTTTTTAATATTATAATCTAGGTAAATCACCACTTTTGTCGCGCTAAAATTCTAAACATAGGAAATTTATAATGCGTAAATTAGATCGGATTGATCAGCAGATTTTAGACATTTTGCAGCGCGATGGACGAATTGCAATTAGTGAATTGGCCTCTCGCGTTAACCTCTCAACCACGCCATGTTCGGAACGCGTCAAACGCTTAGAGCGTGATGGTATTATCATGGGTTACTACGCACGCCTCAATCCGCAACTGGTCGATCGAAACTTATTGGTGTTTTTAGAAATTAAGCTATCAGCCAAGTCTGGCGATGTGTTTGATCAAGTGGCGCGTGACTTGGTCGAGATTCCAGAGGTTTTAGAATGCCATCTGATTTCAGGTGAATTCGATTATTTAGTCAAAGCCCGTTTAAAAGAAATGAGTGCCTACCGACGCCTATTGGGTGATTTACTAAAAAAACTGCCCTCTTCAGCGTCATCGCACAGTTATATTGTGATGGAAGAAGTCAAAGAAAGTTTTTATTTGGACATTCGCTAAATT
The DNA here is from genome assembly GCF_002454215.1 of Acinetobacter sp. UBA6720. Classification (NCBI taxonomy): domain Bacteria; kingdom Pseudomonadati; phylum Pseudomonadota; class Gammaproteobacteria; order Moraxellales; family Moraxellaceae; genus Acinetobacter; species Acinetobacter sp. UBA6720. Next base: position 8,068 of record NZ_DKIK01000100.1, on the reverse strand, counting down.
GCACAATAGCTTAAATCGGCATACAAGTATCTTGAGCTAAATACGCAGGGAGCTTTTGTTGTGAAAATGGCTGTTTCAAACAGAGCTGATGCCCTTTTTGATAATAATCATATCCTTCCCTATTTTTATTCAGCTCTTCTACCGATTCCTGCTTTTATACCGCATTAAAAACTCGAATTTTATTGTCTAAAATTCGAGAACGAAGTGCATAAGGCCGCCAATCAACAACAGCTACTTGCGCTAAAATATTTCCCACCGAATTTTTCAAAACGTATTTAGAGCGCTTCTCAGGCTGAAAATGCTCATACTGTTGCAAGAAATCCAAATACGATAGTTCAGACAATGCAATATAAGGTTCGATGTCTTTAACTTGCTGATTTAAACTGCGGTTTGGTAGATAAACCAGACGGTATTGCCAATCAGACATACCTTTTGGTACTGCTAGACTTTGAAAGGAGTGTGCATTTTGGCTCACTTCATAACGCATACTTTGCCTTAAACTCAAAGCATGCTGAGTTAAAGGTGCGACATGCACGCTCGCATGCTGAGCCTTTAGATTGAGCATATCCAGACTCTGCCACATAAAGTTCTGCATGATATATTTCTCAATCATAGAGAGTTTCTGTCCCTGCATATTTTGTAAAGCAGAGATGTACTGTAAAAGTGCAGTCTTTGACTCATCTTTAGATTTTAAACTCAATTGAACCGCATGCAATAAATGAAGATCGCGCAGAGTTTGATAGTCTGGCAGTACACCGTCAGCTGGAAGCAATAAAGAGACATAATCCGTACTGTTTAACCAGTGCAAATAACGCTGTATTGCAAATTGCTCTGTTGTAAACATTGCAACAAACTGAGATTGATGTTGGCGAATAAAGGATTCACTTTGTTCTGGCGTTTGTAGTAAAACCTGATTGAGTTCATCTAATACTTGTTTTTGTTCTGCCAACAACGGGTGTTTTTGCAACTGCTGTATTTGCATAGGCGCTGCTTTATTTGCGGAAGATAATGACTTACCCTGCTGTTGCCACTGCTCATAATAGCGTAAACGACCCAAGCTTTCAGGCTCAACATCTGCTTTCGCATCCATTCCCCAGGCATAGAAAAATGGATGCTGTTTCAGATCGCTTTGAAAGGCATAGTCAGCATCTATCAAGGCTTTGGTTTGAGCAGATAACTCATCATCCTGCTGTAACCAATAAACCAATCCACCACTACCGAATGCCAATATAACCAAACCCAGCAGAACTTTTTTTATCATTATTCGCATAATCAAGTATTTTATTATTTAGCAATCATACTGATTTTACTTAATAAATTGAAGTATCTCTGCAAAATTTTTAATTCGTGCTTTAGGCGCGGCTTCCGTCAACTCTTGATCAGAACCATAACCGTATTCCACCGCAATAGTCTCAATGCCGTTGCGACGTGCACCCAAAATGTCATGCTCTCGGTCGCCAACCATCAGACATTCTGCTGCTTTTAACTGCTCTTTTTCTAGAATATAAGCAATCAAATCTCCCTTATTGGTGCGCTCACCGTTCAGTTCACTGCCATAGGGGTGCACAAAGTATTGTAGTAAATTGAAATGCTCTAAGATTTGACGGGCATAGACTTCTGGTTTTGCTGTTGCCAAATACAAGTGATAACCCTGCTCGGTCAGTTTTTTTAAGGTCGGTTCAACATCGGCAAATAAATGGTTTTCATATAAACCTTTCACCGCAAAACGCTCACGATAGCCCAGTAGAGCTTGCTCTGCCAAAACATCGTCCACTGCAACATTTAAGAGTTTTGCCAAAGACGCTTTGAGTGGTGGCCCAATAATCCAGTCAATGTTTAGATCATCGGCAATGGGATGCCCAACTTTGTTTAAGCCATAACGTACACTGGTGGTAATACCAACTTTCGGATCTGTTAATGTTCCATCTAAATCTAGCAAAATATGTTTAATCACAGCTGATCCTTCTTGGGCTTTAAATAAAATACTATCGAGAGTTCTGCTAAAGTTGCCTATACTATCGCAAATTTTCGCAACAAGGATATTTCTGTGCGTTCAACCGTACTGTGCTTTTCTGGTTTAGACCCTTCAGGTGGTGCTGGTTTACAGGCCGATATCGAAGCGATTGGTCAAAGTGGTGCGCATGCAGCCATTGCGTGTACAGCACTCACTGTTCAAAACTCGCAACAAGTGTTTGGTTTTGAAGCGACGTCAAAAGAATTGCTGTTAGCTCAGGCGCACGCTGTTGTCGGTGATTTACCGATTAAAACCGTAAAGTCTGGCATGTTAGGTACCACAGATAATATTGCAGCACTGGCTGGATTTCTACGTGAACATCCTGAGTACCAGTATGTGCTCGACCCTGTTTTAGTAGCGAACAGTGGAGGTTCACTGGGCGATCAAGCAACCTTGGTCAAAGCTTTTGTTGAACTGATCCCATTAGCAGATATTATTACTCCAAATACAGTTGAATTACGGGCGTTAACGGGTCTCGATGACTTAGATGCCGCAACGCAAAAGTTGTTTGAAATGGGGGCCAAAGCGGTACTGGTCAAAGGTGGTCATGAAGACACACCAGACTATATTCGCAATGTCCTGTTTGTGAATGGCGAGCTCATTTCTGAAACTCGCTGCCCACGTTTAGCCGGTGAATATCACGGTTCAGGTTGTTCGCTGGCGAGTTTTATTGCAGGTCGTTTGGCACAAGGTGACAGTGTTAAAGTCGCAGTACATCATGCCGAAACATGGCTCTTTGGTGTATTAAAACAGGCAGAAACACCTGTTGAAGGCGGTCAGAAAATTCCAAAGCGTTTCTAAGTAGAAAACCCTGCATATGCAGGGTTTTGTTTAACGGTCTTGATGACGTTGTTTTAAACGTGCCACATGCTCACGGTTGGTTTTCCATGACTTCTCTAGCACTTCTTTTTCGATTCGAAGCTGAATCCGTTTCAGTTTCATCGCTGGAATCACCTCTGTATTAAAGGTCTTTATATAGTCGACCCATGCTTTACCTCTAAATACCGTACTGGGCATCGCAGTTTTGAACTCACATTCAGGCATGAACACCACAGCAGAATGGATATAGTCTACATCGACAATATCTTGCAACACACTTTGCAGCACTTTGACGTGTTTATAGTTTTGATGTAGCGGATTTTGAAATTTAAAGCTCTTTTTATAAATTTTCTGCGTCCACATCTTTTGATGTTCACCACCAAAAATCCAACCCTTATAGTTTTTGGTTTCAATTACAAAAACACCAAAGGGACTTAATACAATATGGTCAATTTGGGTCGTCCCACCCTGCTCGTCAGGCAAAGTCACATCGTTGATTAGACTATAACGCTCATCCAAATATAGTTTTACATGCGCTTGAACCGCAAACTCCCCAAACTTTCCTTTCAGATAGGGCTTAAACACTTTTAAAAGGCCAATCCCAAACAAGATCAGTAGCATCCACCATAGCTCTGAAAATACATTCCCCACAATTTGACTCATCATATTATTCATCGTTGTTTGAGTTAGAGACACGATTCTTCAAAAGAAGATAGATTAAAACATAAGATTCTGATTTTTAAATTATTAAAATAAAAAAACAAGCTTAAAAACTCCGAAAAACAAGCTTAATTCGCAATTTTCTCAAGCTTGAGTAATATATCTTTATTGTCCAGACCGCCTGCGAAACCAACCAATTTTCCATTCGCCCCCACCACCCGATGACACGGTGCAATAATTGAAATCGGATTTTTGCCATTGGCTGCACCCACTGCACGAACAGCTTTGACATTGCCAATCTGTAGCGCAATATCTTTATAGCTTCGGGTTTCACCAAACGGAATTTGCAGTAAAGCCTGCCAAACTTGCTTCTGAAAATCTGTCCCAGCAAAATCCAAAGGCAAATCAAAACTTTGACGCTTTGCCGAAAAATATTCGCTCAACTGTCGTTCAGTTTCCAACAAAATCGGATGCTGATTCTGCTCAACCAACTCAGCTAAGCGTACCCGTTTTGGGTTTTCATTTTCCCACAATACGGCAACCAAGGCTTGATCATGTGCCACCAGTCTCAGTACCCCGACAGGAGATGGCATATATTTAAAAAATAAGCGCATGCTTCACCACAAAAATTGTCTATGTAGCAACATTATGACGATGAAAGTTTCATCAGTACAAGCCCAGAAATGATTAAAACCGCTGCGAGCATCCGCATGGCATTGGCTGGTTCGCCCAAAATCAAAATTCCAACCAAAAATGAACCAATCGCGCCAATCCCAGTCCAAACGGTATAGGCAGTGCCCAAAGGTAAGGTCTTCATGGAATAAGACAGCAGCGCAAAACTGGCCACCATAAATACGAGGGTTAAAATACTCGGCGTCAGTTTAGTAAAACCATCCGATACTTTCATCGCATAGGCCCAAACCACTTCGAGCAAACCTGCAACAATTAAAATCACCCATGCCATACGCCACACACCTTTTACCGAGACCAGAAACAACAAAGCTTCAAACGAAGGATCGCTTGAAGCTCGACAGATTTAAATGAATTTAGCTTAATGAGAGTTTCATCAAAATTAGGCCCGATACAATCAGCACCGCAGCAAACATCCGCATAGCCGTTGCGGGTTCACCTAAAATAAAAATCCCCACCAAGAAAGACCCAATCGCGCCAATTCCAGTCCAAATGGTATACGCGGTCCCTAGCGGCAATGTTCGCATTGCATAGGCCAGTAAACCAAAACTTAAAATCATGAACACAATGGTGATGATGCTGGGTGTGAGTTTGCTAAACCCTTCGGACAGCTTCATTGAATATGCCCAAACGATTTCAAACAGACCCGCAAAGATAAGAAAAACCCAAGCCATACTACCAACTCCATTTCACTAGAGTCAGGTCGTCCTGACGAATTTTCTCAATATGAGGGAGGTCGTTCCTCCTGAATATGCCTTAAATTATAGCAAAATACGCACCAAAATGAGTTATTTTCACACTTAAAAATCATTAAAACGCAAAAAAGAGTGATTCAAACTAACGAATCACTCCTCTTTCAGCACAAATCTGGTGCAATCTCAGGTATTCACTTTAAACCTAAACGTTCGACTCAAAACTTAAAGCGAATACCCATTCCATACTGCCAACCTTTCTCTTCGTCACTTTCAACTTGCCAAGCCGTCGCTTCATTGCCTTTGCTATATTCATAAGCAATGTCCACATAAGGCATGACTTTTTTACTGATTTCATAACGCGTCTCAAGACCGACAGCTGCACTACTAAGACCTGATTTTTTGGCATATTTAGAGTCATCACTAAAAATAATGTTCAGATCTAAATAAGGTTTAAAGATCAGCTTTTGAGTCAATAACAAGTCCCGCTCAGTTTCCAAACTAAACGCAGCATAGTTGTCTGTACCAGCATATACGTAGGCATCGGTTTCAAAGAAATACGGTGCTAAACCATGTAAGCCAAGTACGCCATCGACTTTTTCTTCCGTATCCCATCCATGCTGTTCACGCTCCACTTTTTCAACTCGGTAACGTGCACCCGCCTGTACATCCCAAAAGTCTGAAATCATACGGCTATACAACAGTTTGGCATCATACTCAGCCTTATGCGATTCCTGCTTATCTGCATGTAGTTTGATAAACAGCTTATTTTCATCTGTCCCGATACGGGTTTCAAACTCAGACTTTAAACCACCATCGCCGTCTTCATTCAGCAACCATTTGTTATCAACGGTAGTGACTGCATAAATTTGTGCACCATGCTCTTTACGGTGATCATGCGTATGTGCGGTTGAATCATGATTCATCTGCTGTACATGTTGTGCGCTAGCCTGTGGAACAGCTTGAGTTGGAATGGTCATCGCCTGATGCTGTGCATGTTGTGACATCACAGACTCAGTGGTCATAGACATATTTGCATTTGCTTCAGCAGGCATATCATGCCCTTCATGCGCCATAACCGCAGCACTCATCAACATTAAAGAACTGCTCAATATGCTTTTAGAAAAAAGATTAATGGTGCGCATGATGATCTCCTTTCTGAGCCTTCGACTGCTTACTTGGTTGAGTTTGAGCTTGCTTCTCCAATGAAGGCTGACCCACCGCATTTTTCTGTTTCAGCATCTGAGCATGCTCATCGGCACTATGCTGATGATGCTCATGCGCCATTTCTTTGGACTGAGCTTGGCTTGTTGATTTGGCTTGTTGTTTTTCGTGCTGTGCATGAGATTCAGCAGCCATAGCAACCGAACTAAACAAGGCAACAATAGCTAAAGCAAAGCCTGAAAAAAGATTAGTGATGCGCATGTTCATCTCCTTTTGGCTCAGCTTGAGATACTGCTTTTTGTCCTTGAATTGGGGTGGTAGACACTTGAGCGTCACTGACATTGGCCACAATCAGTTTATTCATCATGCCTGAGCTCATGTGGTAAAGCAGATGACAGTGAATGGCCCATTCGCCCAACTCATCTGCGGTCAATAAAGCGGTCACTGTTTTGCCTGGTGGCACAATCAACGTGTGCTTATTCGGCATATCAACGGCGGCTTGCCCATTTTCCAGTTGCATAAACATACCATGCAAATGCATCGGATGCGCCATCATGCTGTCATTGATAAATTTGATCCGAATACGCTCTCCGTACTTCACTTTCAACGGTTCAGCGTCGCTAAATTTTTTCCCGTTGATGGTCCACAAATAGCGCTCCATGGTTCCGCCCAAACGAATCACCAACTCGCTCGTCGCCTCACGGGTATCTTTTTGGGGTTCTAAGGATTTGAGATCGCTATATTGCAATGCCTTATCACCTTTAGGAGTAGAGGCATTCGCCCAACCATAAACTGGTGTAACAGCTTCTTGTACCAAACTTTTTTTCGTGTTGTGTTGAGCGTGATCCATATTCGCCATTGCATCATGATTCATTTTCGAATGACCCATTTCAGACATCGCTTCAGGATTCATTTTCGAATGACCCATTTCAGGCATTGCTTCAGGGTTCATTTTGGAATGATCCATTTCAGGCATCGCTTCAGGGTTCATTTTGGAATGATCCATTTCAGACATTGCCGTATGGTTCATCTGTGAATGATCCATACCTGAATGTTCTGAGCCGTGCCCCATGTCTTCCATAGTCAACAATGAACGTGGACGGGGTGCAGGCATATGTATGCCCTTGGCCATTGGGGTCAACTCATTATGCAAGGTTCCAATGGCGTAGCCTGAACGGTCAATCGACTCTGCTTCAATTTGATAATGCTCTGCTTTCGGCTCCACAATCACATCATAGGTTTCGGCCGTTCCAATCCGAAACTCATCCACAGGAACGGGTTTAACAGGCTGACCATCTGCACTGACTACCGTCATTTTTAGATTAGGAATACGGATATCAAAAAATGACATGGCTGAGGCATTGATAAACCGTAAACGAACCTTTTCATTTGGCTTAAACATACCTGTCCAGTTCTGCTCAGGGGTTTTACCATTAATGAGGAAGGTATAACCCGTGACATCCGACAGATCGGTTTTTAGCATGCGCATTTGGTTCCACATGGAACGGTCTTGCCATGCAGCTTTTAAGCCCTCACGCTGTACTTGTTTCCACACATCACCAATGGTTTCACGCTGATTTTGATAATACTCGGCAGAAATTTTCAGATTCTTCTGAATTTGTTCACTGCTCTGTTCATGGAAATCTGATAGCATCACCACATAGTCACGCTCGGCTTTTTCATGCTGCGCTAAAGGCTTTTTGTCTTTAGGATAAATGACTAATGCGCCATACAGCCCGTCCTGTTCTTGTCCCTTCGAGTGTGCGTGGTACCAATAAGTTCCACTCTGGCGAACTTTGAACTTATAGACAAATTCGCTTTCCGGCTGAATGCCGTTAAACCCATTAAAACCCGGAACACCATCCATCAACCCAGGCAAAAGCAAACCATGCCAATGGATTGATGAGTCTTGATTTTTTAGGTTATTTTTGACGCGAATGACTGCATCATCACCCTCCTCAAACTCAAGCAAAGGCGCTGGAAACTGCCCATTGACACTAATCCGCTTGAGCGACTTTCCCGTTAAGTT
>NZ_DKIK01000044.1:49311-57733 GCF_002454215.1 Acinetobacter sp. UBA6720 | reverse complement strand
ACTGCACAACCACCTTCAGGAATTTGAATTTCACTGTCATCTAAAACAGTATCTAGGCTTTCAGAAACATATTCAGCCAAACCAGCCTCATGCCAGCGACGGCGTTCATCTTCAAAGTTCGCTTGCTGTACCGCTTTAAAACTTGAAATGGATGCTGCATTTTCAATGAGGAAATCATTATATTCTTTTAGATTTAAAACCCCATCTTCCACACACAGCTTTAAGCGCCCTGCTTTAAAGTCTTCCCGCATTTGCATCAATTCTGTTTCAGATACTTCATAAAATTTAATTTGATCAAAGAAGCGCAGTAACCATGGCTTATCCTGTTCAAAGTCTGGATTTTTGCGGTAACGACTCCACATTTGGGTGGTACGCCCAACAAACTGATAACCGCCAGGGCCTTCCATGCCATAGACACACATATACGCTCCACCGATGCCGACTGCATTTTCAGGTGTCCATGTACGTGCAGGATTATATTTGGTGGTCACTAAACGATGGCGTGGATCCAGTGGCGTTGCCACAGGTGCCCCCAAGTACACATCTCCCAAGCCCATGACCAAATAATTGGTACTATACACAACGTCCTTTACCGCTTGTTTTGACTCTAGTCCATTGATGCGGCGGATAAATTCAATATTGTCTGGACACCACGGCGCATCTGGACGTACCGTTTGCATATAGCGCTCAGTCGCCAGCTGGGTTTGCGAGTCTTCCCAAGCCAAAGGTAAATAGACTGTACGCGACGGCACTTCCATTGCGGTCACGTCAGGCAATTCATTTTCTGCTAGCTGTAATAATTCCAACAAATGCTTCTGATTAAGTTTTAATGAATCAAAGTGAATTTGTAGCGAACGAATTCCTGGGGTTAAATCAATAATCCCTTCGATACTTTGATCTTTAACCCATTGCATTAAAGCGTGAATACGGAAACGTAAATTGAGGTCTAAAACCAACTCTCCGTATTCAACCAATAAATAACTGTTCCCTGCGGGGCGATAAGTCACATCAGGTGCAGCGTTCACACCTTTTAGAGTCGCCAAAACTGCATCTGAGAGTGTGTCCATTTCAGCATGCAAGCTTGGGGCAAAATCTACATTTTCAGTCGTATCCGCTTTTAACGTGGCATGATATTTTTGATTCAATACTTGTGCTTGATCATAAGAAATTGGGATAAATTTAACTTTATCCCCCGCTTTAAGCTGACCAATTTTCCATAGTTCTGAACTAACCACCACCGCTGGGCAAACGAAACCCCCTAAGCTTGGACCATCGGGCCCTAAAATAATCGGCATATCTCCAGTGAAGTCAATCGCGCCAATGGCATAAGCATTATCATGAATATTCGAAGGATGTAGTCCTGCCTCACCACCATCGGTACGTGCCCATTCAGGTTTTTCACCGACTAAGCGGATGCCTGTACGACTTGAGTTAAAGTGAATTTCAAACTCTTGCTCAAAGAAGCGCTCAATATCACGTTTAGTAAAAAAGTCGGGCGCACCATGTGGTCCATACATCACCGCGATGTTCCAAGCATTGCTAAAGCTTGGTACCTGTGCTGCGCTGAGAGCAACAGTTTCTGCTGAGGTATAAGCTGTAATGGGCAACATATCTCCAATGAGTAAATTGCGTCCTGCATGACCACCAAACTGACCTAAAGTAAAAGTCGCTTGCGAGCCTAAGTAGGCGGGTACATTCAACCCACCTTTAATACCAATATAACTGCGACAACCTGTGGTGATTTTACCCGTTTTAAGAATTTGCCCTTTTTTAACATTAAGGGTCTGCCACATGGCAACATCGACACCATCCAATGTCGCAAACATCTCACCACCCGTAATCACGATTTGGCTGTCACAGTGAAACTTTAAAGTTGGGCCTTGTAGGGTACATTCTAGCCCTGCGGTATTAAATGGATTCCCCAATAGTTGATTGGCTATATTTAAAGATAAAGGATCAATCGCACCCGATGGTGGCACTCCAACATCCCAGTAACCCAAACGACCATTAACGTCTTGTATTGAGGTTTGAATACCTGACTGTAACACCTCAATTTTTTGGGTTTTCCACTCAAAGGTATTTAAAAATCGTGTGGTCTGTGTCCCTGTTTTAAACACTTCACAGTCAATAATATTTTGTAAATACTCAAGATTGGTTTCAATTCCTGCCACTGAGGTTTTTGCCAAAGTATCACTCATGGCTTGAATTGCACTTTCACGGTTCTCACAGGTCACAATGATTTTGGCAATCATCGGATCATAAAAGGAAGATACATTTGAACCTGTTTCCACCCATGTTTCATTGCGGGCCTGCGGGTCAAACTCGACATAAGTCAACAAGCCTGCACTAGGTTGAAAGTTCTTAATTGGATCTTCGGCATATAAACGGACTTGAATCGAATGACCTTTAGATTTAAGCGCCTCTATCGGTGCAGTCCAGTCACCGCTACCTAAAGTGACCATCCATTCCACAAGGTCTACACCAAACACTTGCTCGGTCACACCATGTTCAACTTGTAGGCGTGTATTCACCTCCAAGAAATAGAATTTTTGGGTGTCAGTATCCATCACAAATTCAACCGTACCTGCCGAACGGTAATTCACTGACTGCATCAGTTGAATTGCAACACCTTGAATATAATCACGTTGTTCATCATTTAAATGCGGTGCTGGAGTTTCCTCAATTACTTTCTGATTACGGCGCTGTACTGAACAGTCCCGCTCTCCCAAAGCCAAAATCAAACCTTTACCATCCCCAAAGATTTGGACTTCAATATGCCGCGCATTTTGCACAAACTTTTCTAAATACAAACCTGCATCTTTAAAATTGGCCTGTGCCAAATAAGATACGGTTGCATAAGCATCTTTCAACTCAACTTCGTTCCACACCAAACGCATACCAATACCGCCACCACCTGCGGTACTTTTCAGCATAACGGGATAGCCGATACGATTTGCTTCGATCAGTGCTTCCGCTTCGTCTGCTAAAAGCTGGCTACCCGGTAACAATGGCACATCCGCCTGAATGGCAAGTTCACGTGCGGTATGCTTTAAACCAAAACTACGCATTTGTGCAGAATTTGGCCCTAAAAACACAATGCCCTGTGACTCGCACAAGTCACAAAATTCGGCATTTTCAGACAAAAATCCATAACCCGGATGAATAGCTTCAGCACCCGTCTCTTTGGCAACCTGTAAAATTTTTTCAATATTTAAATAACTTTGACTAGCTGGGCTATCACCAATAAATACCGCTTCATCAGCCAAAGTCACATGCAAGGAATCACGGTCTGCTTCTGAATACACCGCAACAGACTGAATGCCTAAATTCTTTAATGTACGAATTACTCGGCAGGCAATTGCACCACGGTTGGCAATGAGAACTTTTTTAAACATGCTGATTACTCCTTGCCGTCACGTACAATCAGTTGAATTTTGGTCGGGTTATAGGCATTACATGGGTTGTTCAGCTGCGGACAGTTAGAAATCAGCACGATAAGATCCATCTCCGCTTGAATTTCAACATATTTACCAGGCGCCGATATTCCATCGTCAAATTTGAGATGCCCCTCACCGCTCACGGGAACATTCATAAAGAAATTAATATTCGGCCCAATATGACGAACATTCAGTCCATGCTTTTTCGCAATTGGGTGCAAAGCTAAAGCCGTCATAAAGTTATTGCGGCAACTGTGCATCGGAAATGTGTCGTGTGCATAACGTACGGTGTTACTTTCACATGAACAAGCGCCACCCAAGGTGTCATGACGACCACAGTTATCATCATGGATCGTGGCGATTTTATTGCCATAGTTGGTATATAGAGCTGTGCCTTTTTCGAGATAAATCTGCTGATTGATGGCTAGAGTATCGGTTGCGCTGTAACGTTCTTCAGGATTGTTCGCAGAAATAAATAAAGTATCGACTGCTTGGTTGCCTTCGAGGTCAATAATGCGGAAATACTGCCCTTTCTTGACTTCACCCATCCATGCCTCACCCGCTGGACAGACTTCATTTAAAACAGCTTGATCAAATGCTTGTAAAATGGTCATGCGTACTCTCCTTGGGCTTAAACAGCATCAAATGCGTAATAACGCGCGTTGTTTTGAAAACCGCGTTGGTTTTGCGGGCATGAATCACGACAAATATCATGTGCGGTTAAAGCGGAGGCTTTGAATAAACTCATTTGAATATCGGCAGGCTGATACTTTACGACTTGGCTCAAACCATGTGGTGCGGCAGATAAGAACACCAGACAGTCCATCTCAAAACGCAGTTCAATGATTTGATGGGTATTGTCAGCATCAACATAAGATAAGTTGCCCGCATCATCAGGACGAACTTTAGAGAATAGGTTAACCGTAGCTGACAGGTCGGTTTGACCTAATGAAAACTTGGTCATTTCAAGTAACAGACTGTCTCGTCCACTCCGATACATCTTATTTCGTGCATCTTGGAAAGTTTGAGTGCCGAATTGTTTTTGAATTTGTTCTGTGCGACTCGGACCACACAAGGCATCATTCCAACCATGATCGTCTTGAACAATTGAGGCCATAACCCGACCTAAGTCCGAATACAACACATGTCCTGCACTTAGAAATGCCGTATGCTGTGCCTTTAAACTATCTGGCATATTAAAACGTTCGAGCTTATCTTCACTGTTGACGCAGAAAAGAGAAACGTTAGCTTGTGCCCCTAAGGCTTTAAACTGTAAGACTGTGCCACGTTGAATACGCCCAGACCAGTGATGTCCACCCGGTAAAAGTTCAGTCCATAGTGCGTTATCGTCGTGATATGTTATTGTGCTCATGCGCCTCTGCCTAAATCGTAACTGTTTACCTCCCGGGCTTTTATCCCTCCGTGTAGTTCTTACGAACCGTGAACTCTCGGTCACAGACATACATCAAAAATGTATCGGAACCCTAGATCACTCTTTCAGTTTAGATTGTGCAAAGGCCGTGCCAATTTAGTATTACGATTTTCAAGCTTTGTAATACCATTTATGAGCAATAAACGGGCGCTTTCAATTTTCAGCACGAATATCTTTGCTATACGCACCAATAAAAAGCATCAAATTTTTAAGAATGCTATTTCATTAAAATTTCATGAAACATATGACGCAGCCATTGGTGGCTGGTTTTATGATGACAAGACATGTGCCAATACTGTTTCACTCCATAACTTGGAAAGGCAATCGGCGCATTGAAGATCTTTAAATTGCCACGTGAAAGTAGAACTTCACTCAAATAGTATGGAACTGTGGCGATTGCATCTGTTTCTTGTACCACCAAGCCTACCCCCAAATAGCTCGGTAAACGCATTAAAATGTCACGTTTTAGTTCTAAATTAAGCAGCTCGTTTTCAATATGGTAATGTCCCATCCCTGCATCAATATCAATATGTGACTCAGCCAAGTATTGCGCTGTGCTGATACTGTCACCGGTCAAACGCGGATGATCTTTGGCTGCAATCACCACATAATACTGCTCAAACAGTTGCTGTTGGTAAAAACCATTTTCCAATTGCGGTAAAAAACCCAACGCCAAGTCAATTTCACCATTTGCCATTTGATAACTGGTTTCAGAGGTGATCGGACGGATATTCAAACGAATATGTGGTGCATGTTTCTTCAAATACTGCGAAATTTTCGGCAACAACACCAAATGCGAAACATCAGTCATAGCCAAACTAAACTGTTGCTGCGAAGTGGCTTGGTCGAAATCAATCGTAAAGTTATTGATGATTTCAACCTTGTTTAAAGCCTCACTGACCAACGGAAACAATTGCTTAGACAACTCTGTCGGCATCATTTCATTGCCAATCCGCAAAAACAGCGGATCATTATAATGTTGGCGAATTTTATTCAGAATGTTACTCACCGTCGGTTGACTCATTTCTAAATGATCTGCCGCAAGCGATACACTTTTAAACTTATAAACGTAAAAAAAGATACTGAGTAATTTACAGTCCAGTTCAAACACGAAAAAAATGTTCCTTATATGCATGTGATGGTAGACGATCCATCATCTACCCATTATAGCGATGATCCAATGCTCAAAACTTACATTTATAAGCATCTAGGTCTAATATCAGACGTTTCAACAATAAAAGCACATGAATTATATCTTTAGCTGTACTAAACAATAGATACTTTTCCTGAAAATTTATGTCGCATGTTCTGCATATATTTTACATAACAAAAAAGGCCCGAATCAATCGAACCTTTGATGAAATCAACCATGCCGAATTATAGATATTTAAATCATTTTCTTCACAGGCACAGCTAAAGATATTACAGCTTTAACCCAACAGCTCGACGGCAATAGCAGTCGCCTCGCCACCACCGATACATAAAGCAGCTACACCCTTTTTCCCACCAGTACGTTTCAAAGCATGCAGTAAAGTCACGATAATACGAGAACCAGAAGAACCCAATGGATGTCCAAGTGCACAAGCACCACCATTCACATTCACTTTAGCAGGGTCTAAATGAAAACCGTCAATTGCAAGCATGGTGACCATCGCAAAGGCTTCATTGACTTCCCACAGGTCAACATCATCAGCAGACCAACCTGCTTTGGCTAAAACTTTCTCAATGGCACCTACAGGGGCAATGGTGAACTCAGATGGATGCTGAGAATTGCTGGCATAAGCCACAACTTTTGCCAATGGTTTCAGACCACGTGCGTCTGCAACATCAGATGAAGTTACAACCAATGCAGAAGCCCCATCTGAAATAGAACTCGAATTTGCCGCGGTAATCGTGCCGTCTTTTTTGAATGCTGGGCGTAAAGTTGGAATTTTATCCACTTTGGCATTGAGGGGTTGCTCATCCTGATCAACTACAACATCACCTTTACGACTACTCACTGTCACAGGCACGATTTCATCTTTAAAGTAGCCACCTTGAATCGCAGCAACGGCTTTATTTAAAGAACCAATGGCATACTGATCCTGCTGTTCACGGGTATAGCCTTTTTTATCTGCCATTTCTTGAGCAAGGACACCCATCGACAGACCTGTTTCAGCATCCTCTAAGCCTTCTTGGAACATGTGATCGGTTGTTTTACCATGTCCCATACGGTAACCCGCACGTGCTTTTTCAAGTAGGTACGGCGCATTTGACATCGACTCCATACCACCTGCCACCACAATTTCAGCTGAACCTGCTTTAATCGCGTCAGCCGCTTGCATGACGGCTTTCATCCCCGAGCCACAAATTTTATTGATGGTTGTTGCACCTGTTGAGTCTGGTAGACCTGCAATGCGCATTGCTTGACGTGCAGGGCCCTGTTTAAGCCCCGCTGGAAGGACACAACCAAAAATGACTTCGTCTACATCAGTCGGTTGTAAGCCAGAACGGTTTAGCACTTCTTTAATCGTGACCGCACCAAGTTCAGGTGCTGTACATGCCGACAACGAACCCTGAAAGCCACCCATTGCTGTACGTACACCGTCTACAATAACAATCATTTTCCATTCATCCTTTTTGATGTTTATTTGTTTTTAAGCGACATTTTATGCACTCAAAAACGCTCCATAACTATTCTTCGTCTTAATAATGGCTCAATTTAAACGCCTTATTTTTAATGCCTTTAGTCCACGATTTCGCTCACAACGTTATGATCTTGCGCAATCGGTAATATTCGATAGAATCGAAGCATCCGAATAGTTCAACACGCAATAACCAATGTAGGCTTAGATCTGAGCCAGAACTATCCATCACTACGTTTAAGGCAATATATAGTTTTTCTGACAATAGTGTAAAAATCACAAAAATGAAATGTATTTCCATAAAAGTGATCTCTAGAGGCTAACTTTATTGACAGTTGTCTTCAGCTGTTGCAAACAAATTTATTTCAATTCTTGAACAAGTGGATATTTTTAAAACGATTGTAGTAATATTCAAGACCTTAGTTGAATTTAAATATTGAACCGAGTTAAATAGCCTCTCTATAGTTCTCATAAAATATACTGGAAAAGCCAATGACTTCAGTACGCCAACAGAATTTTCTATTACGCAAAGAGAAAATTTTAGCTATGGCTGAGACTTTGTTATTAGATAATAATCAAGACATCACCTTAAGCGAATTAGCAACGGAACTCGATATTGCCAAGGGTACAATTTACAAGCATTTCAAAAGTAAGAACCAACTCTATTTGGAGTTGATTATATTGAATGAAACTCGCTTGCTGGAAATTTCTCAGAAGTACAATAATGATATTAAAACCTATGTTTCTGAATACATGTTGTACAACATGTTAAATTCAAATCGTACGATTTTACTGCACGTTATTGAAGAACGTTTAACCAATAGCGAACGTAAACTTAAAGAACTTTTTGAGAAGCTCTATCAAATACGTGAGCAACGTATTATCGAAATTAAAGACATGACCTCTGACTACTTAAAGTCTTTAGATAG
>NZ_DKIK01000044.1:0-49210 GCF_002454215.1 Acinetobacter sp. UBA6720 | reverse complement strand
GCCTCTTTGTTGCTCAATTCAACGTATTATCAAAAATCAATTGGTTCACGCGAACGCCTGATTAAACTGTATGTTAATCAAGCCCTCATGACACCTGATAAAATTTCACACGCAGTCCTTTAAGTTTCAAAACTGCTTAAGCGACTAAAATAATAAAAAGCCAAACAGTTGATGTTTGGCTTTTTACATTTACATCCAATTAATCAGTTGAAATATCTTCAAACAAAACTGAAGATAAATAACGCTCACCACCATCAGGTAAAATCACCACAATGGTTTTACCCGCATTTTCAGGGCGTACTGCAAGTTCTGCTGCAGCAGCCATCGCTGCACCACTTGAAATACCCACTAAAATACCCTCTTGACTTGCTGTTTTACGTGCCCAATCAATTGCTGTTGCAGCATCAATTGGCATCACTTCATCGACCAAGTCAAGGTCTAAGTTTTTAGGAATAAAATTAGCGCCAATCCCCTGAATCTTATGTGGTCCAGGTGCCAAAGCTTCGCCACGTTTGGTTTGCCCTATAATCGGCGACTCAGCAGGTTCTACCGCAACTGAGTACAAGGCTTGTTTTTTTACTTTTTCAAAATAACTTGAAATCCCAGAAATCGTACCGCCTGTTCCGACACCAGCCACTAAAATATCAACTTTACCACCTGTTGCTTCCCAAATTTCAGGGCCTGTAGTTGCTTCATGGATAGCTGGGTTTGCTGGATTTTCAAACTGCTGTGGTAAAAAATAAGTTTCTGGGTTTTCATCTACTAAACGCTGTGCTTCTTCTACCGCACCACGCATGCCTTTTGCAGGGTCGGTAAGCACCAAGTTAGCACCTAAAGCTTTCATTACTTTACGGCGTTCGATACTCATACTTGATGGCATAGTCAGGGTTAATGCATAGCCTTTTGCTGCAGCAACAAATGCCAAAGCAATCCCAGTATTCCCACTGGTAGGCTCTACGATGTGCATTCCCTCTTTAAGTACACCACGCGCTTCAGCATCTGCAATAAGTGCAGCCCCGATACGGCATTTGACTGAAAATGCTGGGTTACGGCTTTCAACTTTGGCTAAAACGGTTGCTGGGCTTTGTATAATTCGGTTGATACGAACCAATGGGGTATTACCAATCGCTTCTGCGTTATTACTATAAACCGCTATCCCTAAATTATGAGGCGTTGGAAAAGCTGAATCCGTACTCATAGCAATGTTTCCTATGTTGTTTTTAATGATGTATTGATTATCATACCCTGATTTTTAAATGCAAACTGACATTTGGTCGTGCATATGTTTTTATTTGATAAATAAATCATTTAAACGGAAAAAGTATGGGTTTCCCCATACTTTTAGTACCAAGTGAGCCACTTATATTAGTGTTAGGCTATTCCACTTTTCTAACTCCGTGACTGCCGCGCTAAAATCCACTTGCGTAGCCTGTTCTCGATCTGTCTTTAAAAACAGTTCCTGCGTTGTATGAAAAACAGGAGTTTTCATCTGTCCTTCCTCCGCCAAATCCAACGCAATGCCAATATCTTTTTGCAACAGGTTTAAAGCAAAAGTTTTTTGAAAAGTTCGGCTCAAAACTTTTTGCGCCAT
Organism: Acinetobacter sp. UBA6720; assembly: GCF_002454215.1. NCBI lineage: Bacteria > Pseudomonadati > Pseudomonadota > Gammaproteobacteria > Moraxellales > Moraxellaceae > Acinetobacter > Acinetobacter sp. UBA6720. The sequence goes on along the minus strand of NZ_DKIK01000044.1, from coordinate 47,619 downwards.
CACCGTTTCAGACATCGTACTTTTACCGCTAGAGTGATTGATACAACTCAATGCTCCGACCAAATCAACGCCTCGATGCTTCAAAATAGACAAACCCTCGGACAGAGCCCATAAGTGTGTTGCCATGAGTGTATTGTTCACCGCCTTAACTGCAAAGCCTGCACCACTTTCCCCGACGTATTCAATCAGCCCCGCAAATGCCTGAATGATCGGTTTTGCCCTTTCAAATCCAGCGATATTGCCACCTACCATAACCGTTAAAGTACCGCGTTCAGCACCAATGGTTTGACCCGAAACAGGTGCATCTAAGTAAGTTACACCACGTGCTGCCAAATCAGTGGAAATTCGCTGCGCAGACTCAGGCACGCCACTGGTACAGTCCACCCATAAACTTTCAGACTTAGGTGGATGTAATGCAATTAAAGCTTCAACATCTGCGCTGGTCGGTAAGCATGAAAATATAATATCGGCTTGCACCGCTTGTTGGATTTGAACGGGCTCAGTGCCAAAGGTTTGCGCATGCAATGCAGCTTTTTCCGATGTGCGATTCCACACCCAAACATTATGACCCAGTTTTGGCAAATGGGAGGCCATATGCCAACCCATTGCGCCCAGTCCTATAAATGCAATATTCAGACTCAAAACGTACTCCTAACCGTGTGCAATAGTGCTATTGATTTGGTCATCCGACTTTTCTATGGCCTGCTCATTTTCACTGCCTCGGTTTAAGAAAAGATTAAGAAGAATAGCTGCTAGTGTTGCGGTGCCAATACCACCTAGGTCAAAACTACCAATTTGTAAGCTGTAATTACCTGTTCCCATAATCAGACACACCGCACCAATCATTAAAGTACTGTTCTTGGTAAAATCAATTTTGTTATCGACCCAAATTTTTGCGCCCGCAACCGTAATCAAACCAAAAACAACAATGGATGCACCACCCAAGAGTGCAACGGGAATCGTACTAATCACTGCACCAAACTTAGGGGAAAGCCCCAATAAAATGGCAAACACACCTGCAAAAACAAAGATTGTGGTTGAATAAACTTTAGTGACCGCCATGACTCCAATGTTTTCAGCATAAGTCGTCATCCCTGTTCCACCAACTGAAGCTGAAAGCGTAGTGCACACGCCATCCGCAAAGAAACCACGCCCCATATAAGGAGACAAATTTTTCCCAGTCATCGCTGAAACTGCTTTGAAATGTCCTAAGTTTTCCGCCACCAAAATAATTGCAACAGGTGCAATCAACATCATGGCATTTACATCAAAGGTTGGGCTATGGAAAGTCGGTAAACCAAACCATGCTGCTTGACCAACTTTGGCAAAGTCAATTGCAGTACCAAAACCCATGACATTGGTCAGTAAGAAGTAAATAAAATAGGATGCAACCAAGCCTAAAAGAAGCAATAAGCGGCGCACCATCCCTTTGGTAAATACCGCAATCACACTAATACAAATAATTGTGATTAAGGCCATCCAAGAGTCAAATTGATTGGCCGATACACTTTTAATTGCAACAGGTGCAAGGTGTAAACCAATGATCATTACGATAGCGCCTGTCACAATAGGTGGCATCAACTTTTCAATCCATGCTGTGCCTGTACGCATCACAATTAAGCCAATTAAAGCGTACAATACACCACATGCTATGGTTCCACCTAGTGCTAGCGAAAGATTTGGATTTGATCCGACACCCGTGTAGCCTGTGACTGCAACCACTGCACCAATGAAGGCAAAGCTAGACCCCAAATAACTTGGCATACGTCCGCCAGTCATTAGGAAGAAAAGTATCGTACCAATCCCTGTAATAAAGATAGTTAAGTTCGGATCAAAACCCATCAGCAATGGCGCAAGCACAGTTGCACCGAACATGGCGAAAGCATGTTGTAATCCTAAAATAATGCTTTTGCCTACAGGCAAGTACTCATCTGTTTGCACAGCAGTTGTATCTAAATCGCCTTGATAAGGCTTAAATTTTGGAAACCACGATTCTTTTGTTTGCATGGGTTTCCCCTCCCTTAAAAAGTAGGATTTTTTGAATTAACACATTGGTAATGGCTCGCAATAACCACGCTTAAAATACATAAGTGCATTCAGTCCACAACTTTGCTTCATGGCTTTGACTTGGCAAAACAGAACATCATGACTCCCCACAGACATACTCTGCACCACTTCGCAGTCAAAACTCACCAAGGCATCATCCAAGACTGGAGCATTGGTCAAAAGTGTGGACCATGTGCCTTGAGCAAAACGTTCAGACATTGGAGTTTTGCCTCCAAATACGTTAGATAAATGTTGTTGCTGGCTCGATAGCGTATTCACACACAGTACTTGATTTGTTTTAAATGTATCAAACACAGAAGATGAACGGTTTAAACAGACCAATAAGGTCGGTGGTGTATCTGTCACACTACATACTGCCGATGCAGTAAAACCTGCCTGACCCGCTGCACCATCCGTCGTAATCACATTAACCGCAGCACCAAGATTCGCCATGCCTTGACGGAACAGGTGTTGATCCAATATCACTTCCGCTTTTTCTTCAGGCACTATAGTGTTTAGCATGGCTTCAACCTGATCTTGGTGTAATAGTTTTGCATTCATCGTATTCTCCATGTCCTGAATGTCAAATTCCTCCATTCAGGACGTTAAAATTTGATTATTCAACTCAAGCCACATGTGCAACCGAAGCAATTTCAACTAAAGCATCAGGCTTAACCAATCCAGTTTGGACACAATAGCGCGCGGGCTTATCACCTGGAAAATATTCGGCATATACAGCATTAATCGCGCCATAATCCCCCCAATCTTTCACAAAAATATGGTTAAAAGTCACGTCATCCATCGTACCGCCAGCTGTTTCAAGGACTCGTTTAATAGTCTCTAAAATATGTCGAGTTTGTGCAGCTGCATCGCCCACATGGACAACATTGTTCTGTTCATCAAAAGCTAAAGTGCCTGATACATAGACGATATTGTCAGCCTTAGTCGCAGGTACAAATGGAGCCAGTGGTTTCGCTGTGCCTTCTGGCACAATAATTTCTTTAGGCATGAGACTTCCTTTAATTTACTATATGTTTGGCTTATGCTGTTTTTGCCAGAGGCTTATTGCCAGAGGTCTGAAAGGTGTTTACAAAACTTTGTGTATCAGATACCCAACCAAAAAAGGTTTTGATGTTATAGAGACTTGCTTCTTGTGCTTCGACGGGCCCAGCCTGATAGCACGCATCCTTAAGAGCTACCCCGAAATACTCCAAGAAAAAACCATCCCTGAGAGTTGACTCAACACAAACATTGGTCGCAATACCAACAAAAACTAAATTTCGGATTCCACGTACCCGCAACATGCTGTCCAGTGCGGTATTAAAAAATCCGCTATAACGAGGCTTTTCAATCACCAAGTCTTGTGGTTCTGGCTTTAGTGCATCAATCAACTCAAAGTCCCAACCACCTTTTGCCAATAGCTTTCCCTGTAGCTCAGGATTTTTGCGCATGGTTTTTAAAGCATTCGACTTATGGAAATTCGGCGAATCAATCCCTCCTGCTTCGCGATATTGATCATCCCAACCATTTTTAAAGTAAATCACCTGTATACCCGCTGCATGTGCAGCAAGAACGGACTTTTGAATGTTTTCAACCACAGGTCTAGTTTTAGATACATCAAACCCAGCTAAATCCAAATAGCCACCTTCTGAGGTATAGGCATTTTGCATATCAATCACAATCAATGCCGTGTGCTCAGGTGCCAATGCAATATGTTCAGGTTCGGCTTTCAATGTTTTTGCGTGCAGGCACTGTTTAGTAAATTCTGTACAGACAATCGGCTCATTCATGCACTTTTCTCCAAAATAGCTTGGGATACGTCCTCTTCAACCACGATATGTTCACGGCATTTCATTAAAGGTTGTATGCGCTGACCAAAGTCTTCGACCCCTTGTACAAAATCATCAAAGGTAAGCAAAATGCCTTCCGTCCCTTGGATCTCACCAATTTCATCTAACATTTGTGCAACATGCTCAAACGAGCCTACTAAGGTTCCCATATTGATATTCACAGGTGAAACTGAAGAGGCCATTTGACGGATGTTCGTATCTGCTCCAGATTTGGTATCTTTACCACCTTGATTCATTAGCCAATTGATGGCCTCCATATCTGCACCAGCATTATATTTTTGCCATTTTGCATGTGCCTCTTCATCGGTTTGTGCAGCAATCACCATGAACAACACATAGGTTTGCACGTCACGGCCTGTTTTATCCGTTTGTACTTTTAAGCGGTCATTGATTTCTGCATAGGCTGTTGGTGTATTCAACCCTTTACCAAAGACAAAGTTGTAGTCGGCATATTTGGCAGAAAACTCAAGTCCTGTATCAGACTGACCTGCACAAATAATTTTCATGTCTGCTTGTGGACGTGGACTGACACGACAATCTTGCATGGTAAAATGCTCTCCTTTGAAGTCTGAACGCCCTGTTGCCCAAAGTTCACGTAGAATTTCTACATATTCCGAGAGATATTCATAACGTTGTGCAAAATATTCATCTCCTGGCCACATCCCCATTTGCGTATATTCTGGAGCTTGCCAACCTGTCACCACATTTAAACCAAAGCGCCCATTTGAAATAGAATCAATCGTTGATGCCATACGCGCCACAATTGCAGGTGGCATTACCAATGTCGCTGCTGTTGCATAAATTTTGATTTTGCTGGTTACTGCTGCAAGCCCAGCCATCAAAGTGAATGTCTCAAGGTTATGATCCCAAAACTCAGTTTTCCCGCCAAAACCACGCAGCTTAATCATCGACAAAGCAAAGTCGAAGCCATAATGCTCAGCGCGTTGAACAATTTTTTTGTTTAGTTCAAATGAAGGCATATACTGTGGGGCGCTTTCCGAAAGCAGCCAGCCATTATTTCCAATCGGGCAAAACACACCTATTTTCATCTCTTTTATCCTCTGGCCTCGGTGAATGCTGATGAATTAAAAATATTCAATCAGCGCAAAGTTTTTACTCTTTGTTTGATAAAAATACATTTGCATAAGCCATGCCAATTTATTTTTATTATTTATTTTCAAATATTTATTGTATTTAAGTTATTTTTATTTTTTACCAAAAAGTAAAATAATAATTATCACCATGCACTATATTTGTGATCTATGGTCGAACATTGTGCAGAAAATGAACCAAACTAGTTTTTTTAGATGTATTCGCCTAAAGAAAAAGGTGTCTAGATATAAAATCTAGATACCTTTATTTTATAAAGTTGAATTAAACAATTAACATTTAAACCAAACTTTCCTGTGCTATTAAAAAGCCTAATATTTCGTTATTCATCAGTACTGTCTCAGTTACAGTCGCCGCATGAGCGCCCTGCCTTAAAAGAGTCAACTGCGCATGCGGAAACAACTGTTTTAGCTTTTGTGAGCGTTGGTAAGGCACAAGGAAATCATCTTGGTTCGCGATCAAATGCATAGGGATATTCTGCAAAGCCGCTCGTATCTCCTCGCTCAGTTGGAAGGCCATTAAAGCACTCAGTCGTCGTAATACATTTTCATGTGGTGGAAAGTTTTGAATTTGGAGCTGTTCTTGTTGTTGAATACTTTCTATATTTGCTGAAATCCAAGCGGGTGGATATAAGAACAATGCTTGCGCTTTGACATAAGCTTCTGTTCCAGCCCATTTTAAAAGATTGATTCGTGTTTCAAAGCATTTATAAGTATGCGCATCTAGCGTATCCCAGCCATTTAAAATCGTGATGGACAACATACGATACGCTGTCAGTTGGCATAAATATGCTAATTCGGCACCAATAAAGCCGCCCAATGCATGACCAATAAAATGAAATCGTTGAATATGATGTTGTTTTAAAATCAGCAAAAGTTGCTGCCCCAAATCTCGCATACAATAATCTGGTTTTAATAATGCTGCATCAGCACAGCAGCCTTCTTGATCGTAAATCAATACATGAAACTTAGACTGTAGCACTTGAATTTGGGGTTGCCAAAACTGACCATGTCCGCCTAAACCAGACGATAGAACCACATATTCTGCACTTTCTTCATTTGAGGGAAAAATTTGTACATTCATCTTAAAATTTACTTATTGGTCAAAAAAAATAAGTTGCAATAATTATGCCTTTAATAAATACATATATTTTTAAATTTTATAGTGCTATTTTATAAATAGATGAGAGATTATGCTGTCATAAGACTCATATATGAAAAAATAATAAAAGCTTATTATAAATAATCATAAAGAATACAAATATTATTAAATTTTTATCCTTAAATTATATAAATATCGAGAACTTAAGTGATATTCAAGATAACTATTTTTGATGTAAATAGAACGTATATATAACTTTAACTAATATTTTATTTCACTAAAAGCCATGCATATTACACATGAAAACACAACATTATGAACTGCTTAGTTTTATACTAAGCGCACAGTTGTTTTGTTTTATGAGTAGGTTTTAAATGAACACAGGACTTGAAATCACGTCTATGCGCGACTCTGCTGAAGTTGTTGTGAGTATTTTAAAATCTCTAGCCAATACCGATCGTTTATTAATTCTATGCCATTTGTCACAACAAGAACTTAATGTTTCACAAATTGAAGAAATTACTGACATCAAACAGCCAACACTTTCTCAGCAATTGATGATGCTACGCAAAAGCGATGTCGTAAATACACGTCGTGACGGTAAGCAAATTTACTACTCCATTAAAGACGAACGTATGATAGAAGTCTTAAATACTTTATATCAGTTGTATTGCCCTAAACCACGTCTTTAAAATCAAATAATTATGCTATTTTTGATGTGAGTATAATGAATGCTAAGACTTCTTAGCATTTTTTATGCATAATATCTAAATTTATGATTTAGATTTTTTTATGTCTGATTGGAATCGTCGTCTAGGCCTTTATCTCCCCGCATGGCAGTGGCTCAAGCACTATGACACGCCTACTTTTAAATCAGATTTACTTGCATCCTTTATTGTCATTGCCATGTTGGTTCCTCAAGGTATGGCATACGCCATGTTGGCAGGTTTACCTCCAATTACAGGATTATATGCCAGTATCATCCCGATGATTATTTATGCCATCATCGGCGGCAGTTCCACGCTTTCGATTGGTCCCGTTGCCATCATTTCCATGATGACCTTTGCGACTTTGAATTCGATGTTCGAAGTTGGTTCACCTGTCTACATACAGGCAGCCTGTCTATTGGCGCTCATGGTCGGTGTTATTTCTCTGTGTTTGGGGATACTACGCTTTGGTTTTTTAATTCAACTCATTAGCCATCCCGTTATTCAAAGTTTCATTATTGCTTCGGCCTTACTCATTGCTTTGGGTCAGTTGAAGTTTATTGTTGATCTGCCTTTAAAAGCCAATAATATCCCCGAGTTTGCAACTAGTGTTTGGCAATACATTAGTCTCACTCACGTAGGGACGCTAGTCTTTGGACTCTGCGCCATCGCTTTTTTAATTTACACTCCCAAACTATTAAACAGCCATGCCATTAAGTCTTGGTTCGGATCGACTGTATTACTTTCGCGCACCATTCCTTTATTTTTAGTGGTTGCGTCGATCGCCTTAGTCTATTTTTTCCAACTGCAAACATTTGGAATCAAAACGGTCGGAGTAATTCCATCTGGTATGCCTCCGCTCGATATGCCGTATTGGAACTGGGCTCTAGTTCTGCAACTGTTGCCAGGCGCCACCATGATCGCAATGATCAGTTTTGTTGAATCATTGTCTATTGCCCAAGCAACAGCGCTACAAAATCGTAGTCAACTGAATAGTAACCAAGAGCTGATCGCTTTGGGATTAGCCAACATCAGCGCTGGTTTGAGTTCAGCCTTTCCTGTCACAGGCAGTTTATCTCGTACTGTCGTTAATGCAGATGCAGGTGCTCAAACCCCTATGGCAGGAGTGATATCATCATTATTGATTATTGTAGTGAGCTTATACTTTACTGGTTTTTTTCAAAACCTGCCTTTAGCCATTCTGGCTGCAACGATTATTGTCTCTATTTGGAAATTGGTAGACTTTAGACCCTTTATTGAAGCATGGAAATATTCAAAAGCAGATGGTATTGCTATGTGGATCACGTTCTTTGGGGTCGTATGTATAGATATTTCAACAGGTCTGATCATTGGCATGATCTCAACATTTGTTTTATTGCTTTGGAGAATTAGCCGTCCACATATTGCGGTGATTGGTTTGGTCGAAGGTACACAACATTTTCGCAATGTTGAACGTCATGATGTTCAAACAGCTGCACAAGTGCTTTCCATGCGTATAGATGAAAACCTAAGTTTTCTCAATGCCAATGTCTTAAAAGGTGAACTGATTAATGCAGTCAGCCAGCAACCTACACTGGTTCATGTAGTGATCAATTGTTCAAGTATCAGCAGTATCGACCTAAGTGCTTTAGAAATGTTAGAAGATATCAATCTAGAGTTATCTAAACAAAACATTCAGCTGCATTTATCGGAAGTTAAAGGCCCTGTGATGGATCGGTTACAAGGCTCAAAACTGTTAAAGCATTTAAGTGGAAAAATATTCTTGACTCATTATCAAGCAATTCAAACGCTTGCACCACAGCTTCTATCGACACATTCAATATGATCTATATATGAAAGTTTTTTGGCATAAATGAAAAACTTTCTATGTCTTTTTATGATAAAAACCCATTAAATATGTCATTTTTATGAATAAGAATGAATAATAAAAACTGAAATTACAATAACTTAATTTTTATATTTAAATATTTTTCAGTCAGTTAGGAAATTAGGTATAAAATGGCGCACTTAAAATCCGTATTTTGTCCTCGTAATTTTCAAGGCGCCTCTATGTTCTCTGTTTTAGCGCGAATGAGTTTAGTTACTCGAATTATCATTGCCATTATTTTAGGTATTGGTGTAGCTCTTGTTTTTCCCGGTGTTGCACCTTATTTGAGCCTACTAGGCGACTTGTTTATTAAAGCGTTAAAATCTGTGGCGCCTGTACTTGTTTTCGTTTTAGTTCTTGCCTCTATTGCCAATTTTAGAGTGGGCCACAGTGCAAATCTACGTCCAATTATCATCATGTATGCAATTGGTATGTTGCTCGCTGCGTTTGCAGCGGTTGCCGTCAGTATTATTTTCCCAAGTACATTATACTTAAATTTACCTGCAAATACGGATCTACAAGCACCAAGTAGCCTGATTGAAATTTTTAAGAATTTACTGCTCAGTTTCATCGCTAACCCTGTAACTGCAATTAGCGAAGCAAACTTCATTGGTATTTTAGCTTGGGCTGTTGCTTTAGGCGTAGCTTTTCGCCATGCAAAAGACACGACTAAAGACTTCTTAAATGACACAGCTCATGCGGTAAACAGTGTTATCCGCCTCGTAATTAACTTTGCACCAGTGGGTATTTTTGGCTTAGTGGCCGTCACTTTTGCTGAAACGGGTCTAAGTACTCTAGAAAGCTATGCTCAGTTGCTTGCAGTATTGCTGGGTACTATGGCTTTTGTGGCACTGGTAATTAACCCACTTATGGTTGCGGTTGTAACACGCAGCAACCCCTATCCTTTAGTATTCCAGTGTTTACGTGAAAGCGGTATTACTGCATTTTTTACACGTAGTTCTGCTGCGAATATTCCAGTTAACTTGGACCTTGCAAAGCGCTTAGGCGTTCCTGAGTCTACGGCAAGCGTAGCAATCCCTTTGGGCGCAACCATCAATATGGCTGGCGCATCTGTGACCATTACTGTACTTACACTTGCAGCAGTCAATACCTTGGGGATTGATGTTGACTTTACTACGATGATGATTTTATCAGTACTTGCGACAGTGTCAGCATGTGGTGCTTCTGGTGTTGCAGGTGGTTCTTTGCTGTTGATCCCTGTTGCTTGCGGCCTGTTTGGTATTTCTTCTGATATTTCGATGCAAGTCGTTGCTATCGGGATGGTGATTAGCGTATTGCAGGACTCAACTGAAACAGCGCTTAACTCATCAACTGATGTATTATTCACTGCAGCAGTTGACCGAGCTTCAAAATAATATATTGTAGAATCAGTACATTGTTTCATTTTTGAAGTTATGCCATTTCAACACTTACCATTTTGGATACAACTGGGTGCATTCTTTTTAGCAATTAATGCTGGAATGATTAATGTTTTAGGACTGGTCACAGTATTACACCAGTCCGTTTCCCACATGACAGGTAATATCAGTGTTTTAGCCATGTCACTTGCGAACTGGCAACCTGAGCACATCTTATACCTTGCACTTGTTACATTATGCTATGTGGTAGGGTCATTTTACAGTGGTATCATTTTAGGAAATAGCCACTTTCAGTTGGGTCGCCGTTATGGCTTACCCCTTAGTCTGGTGGCTTTTTTTATTTTTCTATGCTGGTTGTTTCTGCCGTACTTTCCGCGCTATGCACTGCTCTGGGCATGTGTTGCAATGGGTGTACAAAATGCCATGGTCAGCCACTACAAAGGAACCATCATTCGAACCACACACTTGTCTGGTGTCTTAACCGACTTAGGTTTAGCACTCGGCTATCGGGCAAGAGGTCTCGTGGTCGAACGACGCCGTGTTGTATTACATCTTCTTATTTTAATTGGTTTTTTCATTGGTGGACTCAGTGCAAGTTTGATCTACCCTTATTTCAAACTCAACTCTTTCTTAATCCCGACAGCATTAAGCTTGATCCTTAGTGTTGTATATTGGATCATCTATTTTCGATATCGTCGTATTTAAACACAATTGTGGAATTCGTTATGGTTAAAAATGCATTACAGGCTCAGTTACTCAAAGCCGGTTTAGTTGACAATAAAAAGGCAAAAAAACTCTCTAAACAAGCAGTGCATGAGCAAAGAACTGGTCAAAGCAATGAAGCTGAGATTAAGGCAAAAATTGCGCAAGACAAACAGCAAAAATTAGAGAAAGATCAAGCCATAGAGCTTGAGAAGAAAGCTCTGTTGCAAGAAAAAGAGCTCAAAGCAGCCATTGTTCAAATGATCTCACAACATAAAATCCGTGATACGGATGGCGAAGTCATCTACCAATTTATTGATGATGGCAAAATCAAAAAACAATATATCAATCAACAAATTTATAATGCCCTAGTTGCAGGCAGTTTGGTGATTGCTCGTGATCATGACAACTATGCTTTCTTACCAAAAGCTTTAGCTGAACGTATCAATACTAAACTTGAAGGTTTTATTATTGTCAATAACTCAGAAAAGAATGAAGCTGTCACTGATGAAGAAGATCCTTATGCAGCCTATGTCATTCCAGATGACTTAATGTGGTAATGATTTGACCATTTAACGTTCAAGAAGCTTCCGACAAGGAGGCTTTTTTACAATAAAATGATAGTGATAAATCCCTCGTTTTCATGTTGGTCTTTTTTCTTTCAATCCAACACATCTATTGAATCTATCTATAATTCAGCCAACGCTCCCAACAACGAGTAAATAATCAAGTCGTTGAAAACGTGTATAAATTTAGTGACATGATTTGATTAATCTGTATAGCTGATTACACTATTTTCAGTGTTTTAATCAAAAGAAGACTAAATTTTGGATAAATTTCATTTTATACAGAACTTAAAAGACTGGTCAGATCAGTATCCTTGGATCGAAATGCTCACAGGGTTTTGCATACTGATTTTAATTGCAATATTGGCCTATATTATTGCTAAACATGTTGTTGTCCGTGGTATTCGGCATCTCATCACTAAGCTAAAATTTGCCAATCATGACATCATGTCGCAGCATAGTGTGATTCGTCGAATTGCGAACATTGTCCCAGCAATCGTCATTATGAATGGTATTGTCACCGTCCCCCACCTGTCTGCGAAAATGGTCAGCTTTGTGCAAATGGCAGCGCAAGCATTCATCTTCCTGACCATCGCCTTAGCCATCGGTGAATTGCTTAATATCTTCAATTTGGTGTATCAGCGTAATCCTAAATCACGCAATAAACCCATCAAAGGTTATTTGCAACTCATCAAGCTGATTATCTTTATTGTCTGTGGTTTGATGATTCTAGGGACTTTCCTGAAAAAAGATGTCTTCACTTTGCTTGCAGGTTTTGGTGCAATGGCTGCAGTGTTGATGCTGGTTTTCCAAAATACAATTTTGTCATTGGTGGCTTCTGTGCAGATTTCATCTTATGACATGGTACGTATTGGAGACTGGATTGAAATGCCCTCACTTAATGCCGATGGCGATGTGATTGATATGTCATTACATACCATTACCGTACAGAATTTTGACAAAACATTCACCACCATTCCAACCAACAAATTGGTCACTGACACCTTTAAAAACTGGCGTGGAATGTCACAGTCTGGCGTTCGGCGTATTAAACGCTCCATTTATATTGATCAAAGCAGTGTTCATTTCATGTCAGAAGAAGAGCAAGTTAAACTGCGCGATTTCCTGTTACTAGATCAGTATTTAGATCATAAGAGTAGTGAATTGATTGAGTTTAATCAAAAACTTGACAATACATCACCGTGTAACCAAAGACGCTTGACCAACATCGGAACGTTCCGTGCTTATGTCGAGTTATACCTTAATCAGCATCCCAATATTTCAAAACACCAGTCCCTCATCGTACGTCAGTTACAGCCAACGGAAAAAGGTTTGCCACTAGAAATTTATGCATTTAGCAACCAAATTGCATGGAAAGACTACGAGGCTATTCAGTCAGATATTTTTGATCATTTAATTGCGATTATTCCAGAGTTTGGACTCAGAATTTACCAAGCACCTTCAGGGCATGATATGCAAGTTGCACTATCTGAACATTAAATTTCTTATTTAGCACACTCAAATAGTTTCAATTTGAGTGTGCCCAAACTTTTCAAATATATAAAAATACTGACTAAGTCTATTGGCTTAATTTTCATCCTTTCCCGGGAAAATCTATTCTGCTTTAACATTAATGATTAAAAACTGTGTTAATTAGATTGAGTATTGTGTAAATAAATTACATGAATAATTACATGAAATATACGTCTTTATCACAACATCCACCTTTTCTCTTCATTAAATTAGCCATTCCTTTTAACTTTAGTAAGACATTCTAAAATGAATACTTTAAATAAAACTTTCATGGCTACTCTTTTAGCTGTTGCAGCGACTTCTTCCTTTGCAGCAGAAGCGCAATCTGTAGAAACAACTCAAGCGATAGTTACAACTGAAAACACGACTTCTGCTTCGGAAGCTACTGCAGCTGATGTTACGGCGACTTCGGAAGCTCAAGCAAACTAACACATTAAGTGTTTCAGGGAGTCCAACTTAAATTGGATTCCCTTGTATAAAACACCATGTCTAAGCACAAAATTTGTATTAAAAGCAATTCTCTCTGGACAAAACTACCATTTCCTAAACAGACACATGGTCTTGTAATTTACAAACAACTGAACGACCTTTTCATGCTAAAATTCTCGAACTCTGATTATCTATAAAACAAACTGTTATTCCCTAAACAGCTTATTTTTACAAGGTTTTATTTATGTTCAAATGGTTTGAAAAGCGTGTTGATCCCTATCCAGAAGAAGGACTAAACCAGCCTTTACCAACCACTTTCTTTCCATTTGTTTGGCAGGCAGCTAAAGGTGTCCGTCAATATTTAGTGATTTTAGTTTTATTCACTGCTGGTGCGGCCAGTTTTGAAGCACTCCTTTATGCAAAAATTGGTGAACTGGTAAATTGGCTCAGCAAAAGTCAGCCTGAAACCTTTTTAGCAGAACACAGTTCAAACCTTAGCCTGCTGTTTTGTATTTTGTTAGCCAACATTTTCTTTGCCAGCCTCCAGTCCATTATTAAGCACCAAATTTTGTTTAGTTCTTTCCCAATGCGTTTGCGTTGGCGCTTTCACAATCTTTTACTGAAACAAAGTCTCGACTTTTTTCATAATGATTTTGCAGGACGATTGTCTGCAAAGGTCATGCAAACAGCTCTCGCCGTACGCGAGTTCTGGGTCATTTTAGGCGACATGTTGGCCTATGTATTGATTTACTTTATCACTGTCAATCTAGTCCTTGGTGCTATTTCACCCTTGTTAATTGTGCCTTTGCTAGTTTGGTTGGCTTTATTTATTTGTGCTGCGTATTACTTTATTCCACGTTTAAGCAAAGTCTCTAACGAACAAGCTGATGCTCGTGCGGTGATGACAGGCCGTGTAACCGATGCTTATACCAATATTCAAACCGTTAAACTCTTTGCCCATGCTGGGCGTGAAAGCCAATATGCCAAAGCCTCGATGCAAGAGTTTATGGTTACGGTCTATAAGCAAATGCGGTTGGGCGCAAAGTATGAAATTAGCATCCTATTTTTAAATGTCGTGCTCTACGTTGGTGTCCTCGGCACAGCTGTCTGGTTATGGATGAATGGACAGGCTGAACTTGGTGTCATTGCAGCAGCAACAGCCATGATTTTAAAGCTGAGTAGTATTGCTGAGTTTATCATGTGGCAAACCTCAGCCTTATTTGAGAATGTCGGTACCATTCAAGATGGGATGAAAACGCTTGGTCGCCCGATTAATATCCAAGATAAGCCTAATGCTAAAGACCTTGAAGTTAAACAAGGTGTGATTGAGTTTAATGACGTAACTTTTGCGTATAACAGTAAAAATGTCATCGACAATTTAAACTTACATATTCGTGCAGGTGAAAAAATTGGGATTGTGGGTCGCTCTGGTGCAGGTAAATCCACCCTCATTCAACTTTTATTACATTTTTATCAGTTAAAACAAGGTGAAATTTTAATTGATGGACAAAATATTGAAGACATTACTCAAGATAGCTTACGTCGCAATATTGCTTTAGTCACTCAAGATACCTCCTTACTTCATCGTAGTGTCGCTGAAAACATTAAATATGGTCGTCCAAATGCAACAGATGAGGAAATGTTTGCTGCCGTACGCAAAGCCAAAGCTGAAGAGTTTATCCCACAACTAACAGACTTACGTGGCAAATCGGGTTATGAAGCCTATGTCGGTGAGCGTGGGGTAAAACTTTCAGGTGGACAACGTCAGCGTATCGCAATTGCTCGAGTATTCTTAAAAGATGCGCCTATTCTGATTTTAGATGAAGCCACCAGTGCCTTGGATTCTGAGGTTGAAGCTGCGATTCAATCTAGTTTAGATGACCTCATGGAAGGTAAAACGGTAATTGCAATTGCACACCGACTCTCAACCATTGCACAAATGGATCGTTTAATTGTGCTCGATGAAGGTCATATTGCTGAGCAAGGGACGCATGAGGAACTGATTGAAAAAAATGGCATTTATGCACATTTATGGCAGCGTCAGACAGGTGGTTTTTTAACAGAACAACATCCGATCAAAGCGCAAAAGGAAGCTTAATATACTAAACAATATTATTGACTGAATGATCGTTTAAGCCTAGATCTCCTTAGAGGTGATTTAGGCTTTTTAATTTATCTATAGTCACGATTAGCCTATTTATAACAATCGTTATAAGCACAGTAAAATACTTATGTGTGCAACGAAAAATTATGCTATTTATTATTTACTTAAAAGGAATTCAACCCCCGATAAACTGAACCTATATTTGCTCAAAGTATATTGTCAAACAATATACTTCATGGATTTTCATTATTCATGCCAATATAACTTCAGACCGAAAAGAAAGAAAAATGCAATGGATCGCGCATGAAAACAGTTTCACTTCGCCAAGATCAAGGAATTCCTGGTGTTTATGGCTTATTGTTATTAGATGTTGTGTCTCGCTGGGGCTATAACGCAGAGGCACTCTTTTCCCCTTTTCAACTCACCAGCGAACAACTTGCTGAGCCTGATTTTCGTATCCCAGTGCATACTGCGAATGAATTGGTTAAATTAGCCAGTCGTCTGACTGGTGAGCCCACTCTAGGCTACCATCTTGGTACGCAGATGCGTATTTCAATTCATGGTTTCATTGGCTATGCCATCATGACCACACATGATATTGGTGAAGCTTTGGTTCTGGCAAATCGTTTTATTCAACTACGTATGCCTTTTTTGCAGCTTTTCTTTTCTACCTTTGGCGAAAAAGCAACTTTACAATTACGTTGCGATGTTGATATTGAACCTTTGCGTACGGATATTGCGATCAGTATTATTTTTGGGATTGTGTCAATGAGTAAGGCACTCACTGGTATTGAGGCTCTGGCAGGTGAAATTGATTTCGATTTTCCAGAGCCAGAAGGCTTTGACCGCTACCGCGCAAAGCTGCCTAACCATAGTGTTCGTTTTGATCAACCTCATTTACTTTTAAGCTTTGATAAACATTACTTAGGCTTTAAAATGGTCAATGCCGACCCACTTGCAAGCCAAATTGCGATTAATCAGTGTGAAGCCGAACTCTCCGCTATGGGTGAACGCCGAAGATTATCTATGCGAGTTCGTGACATTCTAACCCGATCGGAACAACACTACTTAAGCATCGAGCACGTGGCTGACCTATTACACATGTCTGATCGAACACTGAAACGCCAATTGGCTGCTGAAGGTACTTCATTTTCCACCATTGTTGACGAAGTTCGATACCGCCATGCCACCTCACTACTTTCTCGTACTGACTATAGTCTGGAACAAATTGCAGATGAACTAGGATACAGCGATGTAGCCAATTTTAGCCGTGCATTCAAACGCTGGAGTGGTCGCAGCCCAAGTAATTGGCGTAAAGATCCCTATTTATAAGCCTTTTGTTTTTATAAAAAAGCATGTATAAATCATGCAAAAATGTTTTTTGTATTTTAAGGAGTTATTCATGAATCATCCTTCAGAATTGAAGTATGCAAGTACACATGAATGGGTGCGTATTGAAGGTGATCTGGTTGTAACTGGTATTTCAGACCACGCACAGGATGCTTTAGGCGATTTAGTCTATGTTGAAACCCCAGAAGTTGGTCAACAGATCACAGCTGGTCAACAAGCAGGCGTCGTTGAATCAGTCAAAACAGCTTCTGACATTCATGCACCTGTATCAGGCACCGTTGTTGAAATCAATGCAAATTTGGAAGATGACCCAGACTTTGTCAATGATGACCCATATGGTAAAGGTTGGATTTATAAAATTAAGCCTGACAATATGGCCGATGTTGAACAGCTTCTATCAAATACAGCCTATGAAGCTGGACTATAAATAAAACTGAAGCGTTTGAAATAAGCAAAGTCAGTCTTCGGACTGATTTTTTATTATCCTGCTATTTTGAGAAATAAATCATTTTCTATAGCACAGTGACCGTCTATTTATTTCCATTTATCACAATAACTACACTTTTCACGTTTTTTGTACTATAATTAAACAATTCTAAACTGTACGATAGCGTCTCAAGATCCCTGCATAAAAAAATAAAAGCGCCTTGTGACTTAGCCTCAAACCAAAGGTTCAGCATGTCCACGTCCAATACCCCAACGCTGTGGAATAAGTCTTTTATTCTTTGCTTATTCAATAATTTGTTCTTATTCATTTTTTATTTTGCACAAACCACCATTCTACCAATTTATATTTTAAAAGATTTGGGCGGAAATCTTACGCAAGCAGGTTTAGCCATGACCTTGTTTATGGTTTCATCCATTGCTGTTCGACCTTTTAGTGGACTGATTATTGAAAAATTTGGTCAAAAGAAAACACTTTTCATTTCGGAAGCCTTATTTTGCCTATTTTCCTTAGCTTATCTCTTAGCTGATAACTTACAGGTGCTTTTATTGATTCGTTTTCTGCACGGCATCTGGTTCAGCATTGTTACAACTGGGGCTGTTCCTATTGTGAATGAGTTTATCCCAGAGAAACGTAAAGGCGAAGGTATGGGCTATTTTGTCATGTCAATTAACCTAGGTATTGTTCTAGGACCATTCATCGCTTTGACGCTTATTCAGTCTATGTCTTATCAAATGGTTGCAGGATTTTTGGCATTTAGTGTCTGGCTTGGTTTTCTCTTTTGCTTTTTTATCCCAATTCCTTCGAAGCCCAAACATTCTAAATCTAGTAAAAAACATAAGCTCAGTAGAGATGATTTTATAGAAATAAAAGCCTTAAACATTTCAATTATGGCCATGATTATCTCTTTTTCCTATGCCAGCATCATGTCGTTTATCTCTACCTATGCAGAGTCTAAGCATCTTCTTAATTATGCAAGCTTGTTTTTTATTGTCTTTGCTATTGCTATGATGAGCCTACGCCCTATTACAGGCAAGATTTATGATCAACATGGTGCAAATTATGTAATTTATCCTGCTATTCTCTTGTTTAGTTTAGGTCTTGTAATCCTAAGTCAAATTCAATCATTAGCGGGCTTGCTCATTGCAGCGGTATGTGTAGGTATGGGCTTCGGTTCAGCTCAACCCTGCCTACAAACCCTAGCCATTCAACGTGCTGAAAAGCATCGGATTGGACATGCAACTTCCACATTTTTTACCATGTATGACTTAGGTATTGCTTTAGGTTCAATTTTGCTGGGACTACTGATTTCAAAACAGGGCTATAGTTTCACCTATTTACTGTGCGCAGCAACGACAGCATTAAGTTTATTCTTCTATACTTATGTCATAAATCGTAAAAATATATCTAAATAGAAGTGTCCGCAGGTTCTGATCATTAAACATACGGACTCAAAACTTAGCTTTCAGCTTGTGTTTCTTCTAAGTCTTTTGACTTCTCAGGAGTTGTTTGATCAAAAGATAAAACACTACTTGTATTCAAATGTGGATTTGCTCTACTGCTTTTGAGTTTAATTTGTAAGCGCAATTCATTTACCGAGTCTGCATTGCGTAACGCTTCTTCATAGGCAATTGCACCTTGATTATACAAATCAAATAAAGCCTGATCGAATGTTTGCATTCCAAGCTCTCTTGACTTTGCCATCACTTCCTTAAGCTCATGAAAATTCCCCTTTAATATCAAGTCTGACATCAAAGGCGTATTGAGCATGATTTCCACTGCTGCACGGCGACCACGACCATCTTCAGTACGGACTAAACGCTGCGAAATAATCGCCTTCATATTTGAAGATAAGTCCATCAAAAGCTGATTTCTTCGTTCTTCTGGAAAGAAGTTAATAATACGGTCTAGGGTTTGATTGGCATTATTGGCATGCAAAGTTCCAAGACACAAATGTCCTGTTTCTGCAAAGGCAATTGCATGCTCCATCGTTTCAGTATCTCGAATCTCACCAATTAAAATAACATCAGGTGCTTGGCGAAGTGTATTTTTTAAGGCATTGTGCCAAGAACGGCTGTCCACCCCTACTTCTCGGTGAGTAATCATTGATTTTTTATGCTTATGTACATACTCGACAGGATCCTCAACGGTAATAATATGCCCTGCTGAGTTTTCATTTCGATGGTCAATCATGGCTGCTAAAGAGGTTGATTTACCAGATCCTGTACCACCAACAACCAATACCAGACCGCGCTTTTCCATAATCACATCTTTTAAGGACTCTGGAAGCTGCAACTTGGTAAAATTCGGTATTTCCGCAGCAATCGTACGAATAACCATCCCTACTTGCAGTTGTTGCTGGAATACATTGACACGAAAACGAGAAACATTGGGAACACTAATTGCAAAATTACACTCAAGCTCAGTTTCGAATTCTTGACGTTGCTTTTCGTTCATTAAACTATAGGCAAACAGCTTAGTTTGATCTGCTGCTAAGTTCTGTTGCCCTAAAGGCTTCATCAAGCCTTGATGCTTGATACTCGGAGGAAAGTCCGCAGATATAAATAAATCTGAACCGCCATACTCAACCACCTTGGTGAGCATGTGGAACATCATTCGACGAGCTTCTTCTAAGAGTTCTGCAGTATACATAGTGTTCTCTAAAAATTAGTGCAAATAGCTGACCCTAAAAAGCATTTTTGTTAAAAATACAATTTGTTATCATGTTTCTAAGGTTACTGATTGTGCATAACTTTAACCGCCAGCTCAACCTCATTTATTCTTTCATAAATCATTTTTAACTTATTTTTCAAATTATTATCAGTATTTTCTGAACTACATCACAAAAAAAGACCTTCAAATCTGAAGGTCTTTTTATAGGTACTTCAATCATGCGCTACGCTGTATAGCATGCATTCTTAAAGTATCAGCAATATCTAATAGTACCTGTTGTGTTTTTTCCCATCCTAAACATCCATCCGTTACCGATTGGCCATAGACCATATCTGATGAGATCTTTTGATGACCATCTACCAAGTAACTTTCAAGCATGACACCACATACATTACTTTGAGCACGCTCTTCAACAATACTACGCAATACCTCAGGTTGATTGAGCGGATTTTTGGCACTATTACCATGACTACAGTCAATCACTAGAGCCGGTAATTCGCCTTTCACTTTATCCTGCATTTGGCGAATATGTGTTATGTCATAATTAGGTCCAGAATTTGCACCGCGTAAAATTAAATGAGGCTTCGGATTTCCAGTAGAGTGCAACATGCATGCCATGCCTTGCTGCCCCACCCCCATGAACTGATGCGGATTTGTCGCTGACTGAATCGCGTCCAATGCAATTTGAATAGAACCATCTGTCCCGTTTTTGAAGCCTATGCTGAATGGCATGTGACTTGAGATTTCACGGTGAATTTGCGACTCACTCGTACGTGCACCAATCGCCCCCCATGCCAACAGATCATCAAAATATGCTGTTGCCATTGGACTTAAAATTTCTGAGGCAATAGGCAGTCCTTTTTCAATAATGCTTAAATACAATGCACGAGACTGCTCTAGGCCTAACTGCATATTTGAGGAACCATTTAACATTGGGTCGTATAAAAAGCCTTTCCAGCCAACGGTTGTCCGTGGTTTCTCGATATAAGCACGCATAACGAAGAAAATTTGGTCTGCAACTTTGCTCTGTAATTGTTTTAATTTTTCAGCATATTCTAATACTGCAATCGGGTCGTGAATAGAACATGGTCCTGTAATCACCATAAGACGATGATCCTGCCCACTCAAAATCTTTTGAATCGTTTGACGCTGTTCAGCAATTTGTAATTTTAATGCTGCTGAAAGTGGTAGCTGTGTTTTGAGTTGCTGTGGTGAACTTAAAGACGTTTCTTGAGCTGTTTGTTGAGCTTGTTGTAGTGCAGTATTTAGAGCATTCATTGGTTTGTATCCTTTGGACTGTGGTCTCAGTCCGAGCTTTTATTTGAGCGTTATGGGTCTAATGGATTGTTCGGCTGAAGTCATAAATTGACTAAAGTAAAACCAATAAAAGTTGCTAAAGTATGAATAGTTAATCGTTTTCATGAAGTTCTCCAAAATTTATTAAAATAGCAGATATAAAAAAACCTGATCAGGGTTGCCGATCAGGTATTAACTGGGTGGGCAACCTTTTGATGCCCGAACGCGTTCAGGCAACTATCTAAATTGCCAAAAATAATATGTCGCGTTAGAAACTACAGGTTGCTTTAACATTTTTATATCTTCAAAAATATGTTATCTGAAATTTAAAATACGCTGATTTTTTTGCTTTTACAACACTTTTTTATAGAAAAGTGTTGTTCTATCTCCATAAACACAACCCTCCAGGAAAATCGGAAATCATGCAAGCTGTCTTTGTCTAAAGATCAATGTTTAGTGTCGTTTTAATAATTGCATTTCAGCCTGTTGAGCCGAAACTGGAGGGCTAAACAAATAGCCCTGCCCAATATGACAACCCATTTCCCTTAAAAGTTGTAATTGAGTAGCTGTTTCAATGCCTTCAGCAATAATATCCATAGATAATAAGGGGCCCAGTTTAGCTAATCCCTCAACAATCGCATAAATTGATTTATCTTCACTTAATCGCTGTACAAATGAGCTATCAACTTTAATGATATCAACAGGATAGTCTCGTAAATGAGTTAGTGAAGAATGCCCCGTGCCAAAATCATCTAATGCAATTCTCACACCATTGGCTTTAAGTTTTTTTAAAGCTCGAATAACGTACTCATAACCCCGTTCTGCTAAATGGTACTCTGTGACTTCTATTTCAACAAATTTTGCTGGAATAGCATGTGTTTTAAGCCGTTTTAAAAATATTTCTGCGAAGTTATCTCGCATAAATTCAACAGGTGCAGCGTTGATTGAAATAGGAACAACCTTTAACCCTTTTGCTAGCCATTCAGTAATCTGTTTAAAAACCTGATTCTGCATAATTTCACTTATACGACTAGATAGCTCATAATCATTAAACGCAGCAGCAATTCTTGCAGGGCTTTGAATATTATTATGTTCATCTCGCCAACGTAATAGCGCTTCATAACCAATAATTTTTTCAGACTTTAAACAGACTTTAGGCTGAAAATAAGCCTCAATAGTCAAGTTACGAATAATTTGATGTGCGCAATTCAGTTGTGCTGAATGCTCTCGAACAGCATTAAACATGTCTTGATCAAACATTCGCATACCGCCACGCCCTTGGGCTTTAACATCGGTAAGTGCGGTATCTGCACACTTCATTAACTCGACAATATCACTAGCATCATCTGGATATAAGCCACAGCCGATACTCATGCCTCCATTAATATAATTACCTGCGAATGTAATCGGGATCTCTAATTGCTTTAAAATCAGTTGAGCAATTTCATTGAGTTCACCAATATCTCGTACATGTGGAATAATGACTCCAAACTCATCACCGCCAAGACGCGCCAAGAATGCTCGTCCTTCAAGAGTCTGTTTTAAGCGTTTAGATAATATGCGCAAAAGATGATCGCCTGCAGCATAACCCAGCGTATCATTAATTGTTTTAAAGTGATCTAAATCCAACAACATCACAGCAAGCTTTTGCTTTTTATCCCGTGCATTTGTATATAGTTTTCTTATTTTTTCTTTAAACGCTCTACGGTTATTTAAGCCTGTAAGTTCATCCCGTTCATTTCCTTGTTTAAGCTTTTGTTCTGCCAAGTATTGTAAAGTTACATCACGTGAAACACATAAAATACTTTGGGTTTTACCATCGACATCTAGTACAGGTGTAAGCACATTATCCCAGTAATAGACACTGTCTTTAGAAAAGCTCATGCCATTAAAACGTGAGTTTTTTCCATTGTTAGCATCGAGCATCGCCTTTTTAGCTTTTTTACGAATCGCTTGTGGCAAAATTTCGATCCAAGACATGCCAAACTCTTTTAAATCTGCACGCCCAAAAAAATTTTCACATGCTGACTTATTCATGTGTGTGATTGTGCCATCAGGGTCAACCACAATAATACAATCCACACTAGCATCCAACATATCGGCATGAGCTCTTAAAAGAGCCAATGATTCAATATGGATTTTCATGCCCTGATGAATATTGGTACAACTGATTTTAAAACCACCGATTGGACTATTTTCCAACTCAGCTTGAATTAAAAACCAGTGATACTCGCCTTGTTGGTTACGAATTCGGCAGGATTTTTCAAATTTATGTTCGACTACAATTGCTTGATGCAAAAAATCATCGAGTACTTGAACATCTTCAGGATGAATATAATGAAGTAAATTAAATTCTTGTTCTGATATATTCATCACACCCAAATATTGGCGTAGCGGTAAGTTTAGGTACTTACATACATGACTATGCATCCAAAAAAGCTGAGGAATAGAATCAATCAATAAACTGTCATTTTTAGAAATGGCAGTTTTCCCTGCCTCATGTTCATAAGCAAAATTTTTAGATTTAATTTTCGGCTGTGATTGGATTCGCGACATAATAATTATCTGCAACTTAAACTAGCTGATTTAATCCGTAATCAGACATATTGTTTAAAAAAGAAATCAAGCAAAGTCATAAATATAAATTAAAAAAACAAAGAAAAACAAATGTGAAGTGACGTTGCGTGATTGCCATCACACCATGCATCATATACAACTTATATGAGCCTATACCAATGAAAAATTGCAACATTTACACAAATCCGACAAATAAACAAAAGCGATATTTGGAATTAAACTCAGCCTATCCTTGCTGGGGAAAAGAGCATATAAAAAAAGTAATAAAATTTAAATAATAACAACTAGATAAAATAAAAGTTCAAACATGCAGACAGATCACTGATTATTTTTAGTTAGAATGAAACATTATTTATCAGTATTTTATGCGCTAATTTTGAGCAAAAAAAGAAGTCTAATTGGTAGATCCATTCCAATTAGACTTTTACTGAATTAATGCATTTTAAATACATTAATTCAGTAGCGCTTTCTTCAATAAATTTAGATTGTGTTTAATAAATGAAAATGAATTTTCATTCTTCGCATAGCACTGGTTTGGTAATGAATATTTCGCCAATTTTGCCCAAACAGATGAAAACTGTTTGATAAAACTGGCTTCATTGTAATGAATCCCATAATCCGCACATAATTCTTTAACTTTTGGGGCTACTTGTGCGTAGCGATTTGCAGGCATATCTGGAAAAAGATGATGTTCAATTTGATGGCTCAAGTTGCCACTTAAGATATGGAGCCACTGTGTTCCAGTAAAGTTACTCGAACCTCGAATTTGACGCAGATACCACTCGGCCCGTGTTTCATTGTCGATATTGTCCATTTCAAAATTTTCAGCGTCTTCGGTAAAGTGACCATTAAAAATCACCGCGGATGCCCACAAGCTACGAATAACATTCGCCACAGCATTTCCTGCAAAGACAGGCAATGCATTTGGCCCAGCGATGATGGGGAAAAAGACATAGTCTTTAATCACTTGGCGTTTCATTTTCTGTCTAAAATTATATGACTCTACCCAAACTTCACGCCATGTTTTGGTTTTATAAGCGACCACATCTTCGATATGCAGATTTTGTATGCCAACGTACCACTCAAAAAATACCATCAACTGAGCAGCTAAAGGCAAATTCAGCAGAAAGCGAGGTTCCCATTTCTGTGCATCACTCACACGGACTAAGCCATAACCGACATCATGATCCATCCCGACAATGTTGGTATAGGTATGATGGATGTAATTATGTGTATGCTTCCAGTCGGGACCTGTGGCCATAGTATCCCAATCATAATTGCTACCATTGAGACTCGGATCATTTAGCCAGTCAAACTGACCATGCATGACATTATGCCCAAGTTCCATATTTTCTACGATCTTAGAGACCCCCAATAAACCTGTGCCCAGAAGCCATACTGGAGGTAACCACCCTGCAAACATGAGCATTGTACGTGCGCCTATTTCGCTATAGCGGACAAAATTTCGGATTGTGTAAATATATTCGGCATCTTTTTCATTGAGGCTTTCCATCACTTCACGGCGGATCGCTTCAACCTTTGAGCCAAACTCTTCGATTTGTGCAGGACTTAAATATTTGGATTTACTGCTTTCACTAAAATATACGGGAAGATTCATATCTATACCTTCTTAAAGGTTAATTACAACAGGACTAACCGCCTGTGAAATGCATAACTTAATTTGAGTGTTATTGTTTTGATCCAGTTCACCTGTGAGTAGATTACGCACCACACCCTGAACTTTGGTACATGAACAAGTATTACAAATCCCCATACGACAGCCATGTGCGGGACGTAACCCCGCCTGTTCGGCACTTTCTAATAAATTGCTTTGAGCTTGAAACTGTTGCTGCGAACGTTGAAATGTGACCATTTGAGCGTTCTGAGTGTGATCGACAGTAATTTGAAAGTATTCGGTATGCAGATGGTCAATTAAGTCTAAAGCCTGATAGATTTGTGTCAGACTTTGCATCATATTGGCAGCACCGCAGGCATAACATTTGCGTTGTTCAAAACCTTCAACCTTTTGGCTAAGCAAGTCTTGGCTCAGATGTTGTTTATCCAGCAAGGTATTTATATGATGATATTTAAACTGCGGATAATGTTCCGCTAAACGTTGCAGTTCTACGTGAAAGGCATCATCCCGCGTAAAGTAAATTAGATCAATATGGGAAACTATTTGTGTTTGTTTTAATGCAGCATTAATCAATGCGTAAATTGCAGTAATGCCACTTCCAGAGGCAATCATCAGTGCAGAATGAGGCTGTGTTTTTAAAACAAATTCACCCTGCGATTGGGAAATTTCAACTACACTTTTTTCGAACTGCTGAGTAAGCGTATTTGAGACTTTTCCCTGTTTTTTTACAGCAATCACAAGATTATCATTGTCTAAAATTTCAACAATCGAATAGCTACGTTGCCAACGTACACCACCTATAAGCACCGTCACTAAGATGCTTTGCCCAGCTTGATAACCAGCGACTTTAAAATGACGATTTGGCTGTAACTGCATGCACACGAAGTCATCTGACAAATGATGCTTTGCAACAATCTGTGCTTTGGCCTTTTTCCAAGCCCACAGCGGATTTATTTTTTCAGCTAGAAAATCCACAAAATCTTCTCGAACCCATTCTGGGTGGTACTCAATATGCTTTCCCATAGTCACCCTCTGATCTAAATTTATTTTTATACAAGTGTGCATTATTGAATCATCAAGATACGGTTAGAAGTTGTTTTCAGCTATGTCATAAAAGGACAAAATCTAACAAATTGACATTTTCTATCATTCTTGTCTAACAATATGAACAGTTTTGCCACCCCACTTTTCGTTTCATTAAAAACAAAAAAACCAAGCCTAAGCTTGGTTTTCTAAATGTATTACACTGAATTAGTCTTCAAAATGAATCACTGTACGGATAGATTTGCCATCATGCATCAAATCAAACGCTTCATTGATTTTGTCGAGCCCCATAGTATGAGTAACAAATGGAGCTAAACGAATGTCTCCACTCATTGCTTCTTCAACCATACCCGGCAGTTGTGAACGACCTTTTACACCGCCAAAAGCAGTCCCTTTCCAAGTACGACCAGTAACCAGTTGGAACGGACGTGTTGAAATCTCTTGGCCTGCACCTGCTACACCAATAATCACCGACTGTCCCCAACCACGGTGAGCACATTCCAATGCTGAGCGCATGACATTGGTGTTACCAATACATTCAAAAGAGTGATCAACTCCCCAACCTGTCATTTCAACAATCACTTCCTGCACAGGACGGTCGTGCTCTTTCGGGTTTACAAAATCCGTTGCTCCAAATTCTGCTGCTAATTTATATTTGTCAGGGTTCGTATCAACCGCAATAATACGACTGGCTTTAGCCTTTTTTGCACCTTGTACAACTGCTAGACCAATACCACCTAGACCAAAGACAGCAACGGTATCGCCCTCTTGTACTTTGGCTGTATTTTTAACTGCACCTAAACCAGTGGTTACGCCGCAGCCCAATAGACACACGTGCTCTGGGTTCGCATCTGGGTTAATCTTCGCCAAAGATACTTCAGCCACTACAGTATATTCAGAAAAAGTTGAACAGCCCATATAGTGGTAAATCGGTTGACCATTGTATGAGAACCGAGTGGTACCATCTGGCATCAAACCTTTACCTTGAGTTGCACGAACAGCTACACATAAATTGGTTTTACCTGACTGGCAGAATAAACACTCGCCACACTCAGCTGTATATAGTGGAATAACATGATCGCCCGGCTGAACGCTAGTGACACCTTCACCCACCTGAACCACGATACCCGCACCTTCATGGCCTAAAACCGCAGGAAAAACACCTTCAGGATCATCACCAGATAAAGTAAATGCATCGGTATGGCAAACACCTGTATGCGTAATTTTGACTAAAACTTCACCCTTTTGCGGTGGAGCAACATCAATTTCTACAATTTCCAGAGCTTGTCCTGGTCCAAAGGCAACGGCCGCACGTGATTTCATTTTCGCTATCCTTAACAGCTATTTAACAGATGAGCTACAGTAACCGCTTTTTATTCACGGTTTCAACCTATAACATGTGAAATATATAACTTATAAAAATTAGGTCTTTAAAACCAATATGCAGATATCAACTTTTTGTAGACCACTAATTGTACTGAGTACAGCTTTTACACTAGCGGGATGCCAACTCGCCCCCAATCAGGCTAAGCCCTCAGCCCCAGTCGAAGTTTTTGCACAGCATTGGCTCAATGAGCAAGACGTATCTACACAGCAAAAGCAAGGGCTTACAGCCTATTTGGCGCTTGATGAGGCCTTCATGAGTATTGCTTCACGTCTACATTTGATTCGCGAAGCTAAACACAGTCTGGATGTTCAATACTATATTTGGGGGGATGACTTTATTGGTCATATGATGTTACATGAACTGCTAAATGCTGCGGATCGTGGTGTAAAAGTACGCTTATTAATTGATGACCAAAACGGCACTGCATTAGATGAAACGTTCAAAACATTAGTCGCTCATCCCAATTTTGAAATTAAATTGTTCAATCCTTACAAATACAGACATTTACGTGTGATTGATTATGCTTTCCGCTTCAAGCACATCAACCATCGTATGCATAATAAACTTATCATTGCCGATGGCGCCATTGCCGTAACTGGTGGTCGTAACATCAGTAGTGAATACTTTGACGCCAGTGAAAACTTCCAATTTACCGATTTAGACATTTTGTTTTATGGGCAAGCTGTAGAGCAAGCCAATCGTGTATTTCTAGACTTTTGGAATGATGACTTAAGCTACGCTGTACCACAATTAATCGGTCAAGGAACTCAACAAGCGCTGACTGATTTGAGACAACATTACGAAGCTGATGCTTTAGATAAAAACGTCATTGAGCGAAAAATTGATCGGGCACGATCAGAAGTCAATACAGAGCTGAATCAACACCCTGTAAATTGGGCTAAAGCACATTTTATTGCAGACTCTCCCAATAAAATTCGTGCGAATGCAAAGCCTCATGAAATGATTGTCAATCAAATGTTTAATTTGATGGGCAAGCCCGAACAGCATATGGAGTTAGTTTCAGCTTATTTTGTTCCAACAACGGCTGGTACGGAGTATCTTTCAAGCCTTGCGAAAAATGGTACTCGCGTTCGCGTTCTGACCAACTCTTTATTTGCCAATGATGTGGCAATCGTTCATGCATTTTATAAAAAATATCGCCACGATTTACTTAAAAATGGCGTAAAGCTGTATGAGTTTAAACCTTATATTGAAAGAGAAAATCGAACATGGTATGAAGTTGCTACAGGTAATGTGATTCCAGCAAAAGGCAGAAGCTCATCTCGATTACATGCCAAATTTTTTGACATTGATGGAAAAGTATTCATTGGTTCATTTAACTTCGACCCACGTTCAGCTCATTTAAATACAGAAGTGGGCTTAGTCGTGGAGTCGGATCAATTACAAAATGCAATTTCTGAAAAGTTAGATCAGTATTTGCCTCATATTGCCTATGAATTAAAACTCGATAAACAAGGTCAACTCATTTGGCTCGACCGTCAAAGAGATGGCACTATTATTGAACACCATAAAGAACCCGAAACAACCAAATTCCAAAGATTTATGATGAAAACTGTCTCATATTTACCTATTGAATGGATGATGTAATGACAAAGAGATGACGATCAAACATTTTAACTCACTTACTCCGACTCACTATACACTGCACAAAGTCTTCATATTGATCATTTGGTTTAAAAATAAGTTGAGCTAAAAGCCAAATGTAGTGAACGTTATGAAAAAATGAGCCCAAACTCATCTTATTTAATACTTAAATTCGCTCATAGCTTTGAAAGATTTTACTCACTCCAGACTTTGATTTAACATATCCAACTTTCGTTATATCCCTCCTTTTAAAGCTCAGTAATGCAATTTTTTGATTTAAGCCAACAGTTTAATTTAAGCAATATTTTAACCCCATATAAAACACTTGATGATTTGGCTAAGCAAGAGTGGGTTCTAAGTAAAGTTCGTGTAGAGCATGATTGTTTAAGTGATCAAGACAATATAGAAGGACAAGTGGTTTTAAAGTCCAACGAAAATATTCAAATCGAACTCGAATGGCTCATCCAAGATACTGGACATGAACTATTGATCCAGTTTAAAGGAATAGAAACGCCAGTAACCGAAGAAACCTTTGTTCTCATCAAAGGTGCCCAGTTAATAGATGAAAGTCGAAGTCCTCTTTCCTCAAGTGCACTCAGTCTCTGGTTAGATGGAACTTTATTTCCCTTACTACCACAACTACGCCAGCAAATTAAAGCACGATTGAATTTATGGGACTATGTTGAATATGATGATTAATACAAATCATTTATCCATCAGATCAACTAAAATGACTTAAAGTAAGCCTATTTCTTTAAATAAGCATTGATAAGCATCAGCTTTTTTCTCTAAAGCCAAAGGATAAGCGCGCGAAGAGGATGGCATGCGATACAGACTCAAGTCTCGTCCTGCAAAATGTGTCTCAGACTTCATTCCAATTTGTGGTTTTAAAGTCCCATTAGGCATAGACAGCATGAGCGTATCAGTGGCTTTATCACCGGTGGTCATGACATTATGACACTCGGGCATTTGTTTAAGTAAATGTTGTAGATTAGTCGGGGTAACGATTTGTAGAAACTTATCCGAAGCATTGCCTTTTTGGCGGATCACTTTATAGGCTGTATCAAATATCGCAATACCTCGTTCATTTAAAAAAGTACGGATTTGTTGTTCTTTAAATGTCTTCTGCTCGATATTGAGAAAATAGTTTTTATCTTGAAAAAAACACAGACCAAATATTTTCCACATATCATTTTGAAAATTTGGATAATAAAAATCCATTTTCCAGCGTGTTTTCGGTGGAGGAAAACTACCTAGTATTAATAATTTGGCATTCTGTGGTAAAAACGGTTTGAGTGGATGTGTTTCAATTTCAACTGAGGTCGTCATAAATTATTTTAAACCCGTTCAAAATGCTGACGTATTTTTTCAGCTACTTGTTTACCCCATAGCTGATAAATTTCTTTGCTCGGGTGAAAGCCATCCTCTGCCATATCCAAATTCAGATTTTTAAATTTCTCTAAATCGTATTCAATCCAATCCATCTGCTGTTCTTGCGCAACAAATTGACTGAGTTTTAAATTCATCGCTTTAGCATATTGACCAAATAACCATGCAAGTGGGTTTGGAAGTGCAGGAAACTGATCCATCGGAGGTACTCCCGATGCAATCGTCAGTTGTGGGCTAAATTTATGTTTGAGTATTTGATAAAGTTGTTTCTGTTTTACGATCCAAGCCCGTGGCGAGGTAAATTTTGTAATGTCATTGACACCGACAGAAGTAATAATCACATCAAAATGTCGTGTCTCAAGTGTTTGAATGGCATGAATGACTTGATCTGTGGTGAAGCCAGTCGTTGCATGTAAATAAAATTGAATACTAAATTCAGATGACAGCTCAGTTAAAATTGAACCCAATAACGCATCATCCTGCACATTTACACCAACACCTGCTGCCGCTGAGTCACCCAAAATGAGTAATGACAGTGTTTTGCCTACACCTTTTTTTCCAACGCGCTCACCAATTGGCTCGGGCAGTCGTGGTGTATTTTTTTTTACTTGGTAACCCTGTAAAAGAATGACAGGAACTAAAACAAGTGTATAAATTTTTAAGCGCATGTTAGCTAACTAGATCTTCGGTAGCCTAAATATAAAAACAGTATACGTTGAATTGAATCCATGCAAAGAATGAAAAACTGTAAAGTTAAAAAACATATTTAGAAAACTGCCATAACACACAAAGTAAACATGTGGCATTTCCTACATTCAAATTCACTATTTTTAATATATGAACGACCATAAACATGCCAGTCGAGCGATTTATACTCTCAGTAGATCAAGTCAAAAATCCATCTCTTTTCAGCTTATTTTTTATTTTTCTAAATGACAAATATAATCAACCACTTCGCTTGCCATCATACTAAAGCGACTATTGGCAGGCACATCAAAACTTTCACCCGCATGATAAAGCATCATCTCAGTCTGTAACCCAATTTTGACTTGGCATTGACCTGAAACAATTTCAATATGTTCCGCAACATGTGTTTCAAAAGTTAAAGGTTGATCTGTAGGCAAAATAACCCCTAGGGTCTTTTGTGAACCATCTTCACATTGAATGACATGACTGATTGAGCGCCCACCAAAGTGAACATTGGGTTTTTTTCTTACCGAAACAAAGTCGAACTGATTTGACATCTTCATCACCTCTTTTCTTCAATGCTACACTGATTTTATGACTAACTCATGAATCCATTCAAATGCTCATCTGACATAACAGTATTTGTTTAGAAATACCCTGACATTGTTCAAGATAAAAAGGCTGATTTACAGCCTTTTTATCTCAAGGATTAGCCCAGTTTATTAACCAATTTCAGTGGTAGAACTTTCATCGCTAAACCGAGCGGTAACCAAGGCCATTTAGGAACATAGGCTTTTACGGGAGCTTTTTCAATTTCTGCTGCCAAGAGTCGTGAACCTGTTTTTTCATCCACTTCAAAAGGCAGTGGTTTAGCACCCTCGTTGATTTCGGTACGAATATAGCCAGGGAAAATCGTGGTGACTTTGATTGGGGTATTCAGCAGTTCTGCACGGATCCCTTCAGCCAAATGTGCAACACCTGCTTTACTTGCACCGTATGCTGTCAAATGTTTCGGCATACCACGGACTGCACTCATAGACGAGATAACAACCAAATGTCCTGCATTTTGCTCACGGAAAATTTCAACCGCAGCTTCACACTGTGCCAAAGCTGAAATAAAGTTGGTTTCTACCGTAGCTTTATTAATTGCAAAACTTCCTTTACCAATACGACGCCCATCACCAATTCCAGCATTGACAATGACTCGATCTAAATGACCAAAGTCTTGTTTAAATGCGCGAAACACTTCGAAGACTTGTTCATAATTGGTCACATCTAAAACTTTAGTTATGACTTTTACCCCGTACTGGCTTTCAAGTTCTTGCTTTAAGCTTTCAAGGCGTTCCAAGCGCCGTGCACAAATAGCCAAATTGTAGCCTTTCTGTGCAAATTCGCGTGCCATACCTGCACCAATACCAGAACTTGCCCCTGTAATTAAAATTGTTTTAGCCATGTCTTAATCCTTCCCTTAGATCCATGTCAATAAGTTTGAGTTTTCGGCTTTAATAAAATGATGTTCATTGAGGCTTAACAGTTGTGGTTCATTCCCCACCAAGCGCAAAGTGGTCATACTACTGTTGGCAATGGCCCAATTTAAAGCGAAGGTTTTATTTGGACTCAGTCCTAACAGCTTACCAGCCACCACAGAAATTACGCCGCCTGACGTAAATACCACTGCATAACGAGGCTTAGTTTGTGCCAGTTCATCACACAAATCTTGTAAAGCACCTTCAATACGACTTTTAAAAGCAGGCCACGATTCATCATATTCATGATGATAGTCACCACCTGTCCAGCGTTCAATTGCCCCTTCAAATATCTTGGCCAAATAAGCACGTGGATTGGATTCTTTGGCCACATCAGCTTTGAGTAAGTGCGGCTCATTAAAACGCGGTTCATAGTGAGCAAAGACTTGCTGATGATTAAACTCATTCCATGCAGAATTGGTCAAAACATCCACTTCAGGAAAACATTCCGCCAAAGAAATACACGCGGTTTGCTGATGTCGTTGCATAGAGCCAGACACCGCTACAGGTGCTTCTTTTAAAATTTGATCAAAATATTGACCCAAAATTTTGGCTTGCAACTCTCCATTTGGTGAAAGTTGGTCATAACTTTCAGCACCAAAAGATGCTTGTCCGTGGCGAATGAAATAAATAGTGGTCATTTACCTAAAATTTCCTTCATTTTGACAATATATTTTTGTGCCACATCATTGGCCTCAATTTTCTGTAAACCAATCAGTTTGAGCGCGCGAATGTGTAAAGCATGAATGACTATCCAAAAATCTTTAAAGGCAGGGTTATTGGTCTGTT
This sequence comes from Acinetobacter sp. UBA6720, assembly GCF_002454215.1. NCBI lineage: Bacteria > Pseudomonadati > Pseudomonadota > Gammaproteobacteria > Moraxellales > Moraxellaceae > Acinetobacter > Acinetobacter sp. UBA6720. Next base: position 13,821 of record NZ_DKIK01000044.1, on the reverse strand, counting down.
TATGGTGATAACGATAATAAATCTGTTGTGCAATTACAGCTAAACGGAAAATGCCAAAGACTTCATAGAAAGTCCAATTGTCCGTTTCTAAGCCTGTTTTTTCTAAATAATAATCCACCACTTGTTTACGTGTGAACATTCCCTTTAAGTTAGTCGGCTGGCGACGTGTCGCTTTAAACAAAGCATTGTCAGATTCTTCAACCCAATAAGCCAAAGCCGAACCTAAGTCCATGAGTGGATCGCCAAGCGTTGCCATTTCCCAATCTAAAACGCCAATAATTTGCGTCGGATGATTCGGATCTAAAATGACATTATCAAAACGCCAATCATTATGAATCACACAGGTTTTTGAATCCGCAGGAATGTTGTCTTTGAGCCAATTCCGCACATATTTAAATGAAGGCACATTAATGGTTTTGGCTTTCTGAAAGCGTGCATCCCAACCTTCAACTTGACGGCGGCAGTAACCCTCACCCTTGCCTAGGTTTTCCAGTTCTGTGCCTTGATAAGGTACTTGATGCAACTCGATGAGTTTATCAATCACATTGACACATAACTCACGAACTTGGGTTTCACTGAAATTCAACTCTCTAGGCAAATTAGCACGTGGAATAATGCCTTCTACGCGTTTCATTACATAGAAGTCACAGCCAAGAACAGATTCGTCCTGACACAATGCAACCATTTCAGGTAAAACAGGATAAAAAGGACTTAAGTTTTTTTGTACATGATATTCACGTGCCATGTCATGTGCAGATTTGGCTTTGGTCCCTTTAGGCGGGCGACGTAAAATCAGGTCAAGATTGTCGTATTTCAACCGATACGTCCAGTTCGATGCACCACCAGAGTATTGTGTCACCTCGACCTGCCCTTGTAAGTCGACACCTTGTGCTTTGAGCCAGTTTTCTACGGCTACAGCATCCAGTTCTTCACCCGCCCGAACTGTTCCACCTACATCAATCGCTGACATTTTCTTTTTCCCAAACTATCAATCTTTTCTTCACGGTTTAGAAGATCATCTATTCTTTTCAAACTGCGAACCAAATAGATGATCTATCCCACTCTTATTTTTTACGACGTGTACTATGTCCACGTTTTGCTAACTCTAATTTGGCAATCATGCCTTTATGCACTTCATCTGGTCCATCTGCCAAACGCAGTGAACGAGCTTGAGCAAAGAAGCCAGTCAAAGGTGTATCTCGTGATACTCCTGCACCGCCGTGAATTTGAATGGCCATATCAACCACTTTTTCAAGCACACTTGGTGCAACCACTTTGATGGCAGAGATTTCTGTTAATGCCGCCATATTCCCTAAAGTATCCATTTTATACGCAGCATACAAGGTTAATAAACGTGCTTGATCAATCGCAACACGCGCATCTGCCACACGCTCTAGGTTCCCACCTAGTTTTAAAATTTCTTTGCCAAATGCAGTACGGCTCATCCCACGGTCAATCATTAACTCTAAAGATTTTTCCGCAGCCCCAATACAACGCATGCAGTGATGAATACGTCCAGGCCCTAAACGACCTTGCGCAATCTCAAAACCTTGACCTGCGCCACCAATAAAGTTAGAAACAGGTACACGAACATTATTAAAGCTAATTTCGCCGTGACCATGTGGAGCATCATAGTCACCAAAGACTGGTAACATCCGTTCTATTTTGACTCCAGCAGTTTCAACAGGCACTAGAACCATCGAATGTTGATGGTGGCGATCTTTGGTTTCATCGGGTGTATGCGCCATAAAAATAATAATTTTGGCATTTGGGTCACCTAAGCCTGAAGACCACCATTTACGTCCATTTAAGACAATTTCATCGCCTTCGATCACAGCTGTTGCTTGCATATTGGTCGCATCAGATGAAGCAACAGCAGGTTCTGTCATACAGAAAACAGAGCGAATTTTTCCATCTAGGAGTTGAGTCAACCATTGTTGCTTTTGCTCTTCTGAACCATAACGCCATAATACTTCCATATTGCCACTATCAGGTGCATTACAGTTAAATACGGTCGGCGCAAGAAGACTCCGACCTGTAAGTTCTGCAATGTGAGCATACTCTTGTACGGATAGACCTTGGCCCAATTCTGGACACGGCAAAAACATATTCCATAAACCCGCAGCTTTTGCTTTTGCTTTTAGCACTTCAAGTTGTGCAGGCCACTGCCATTTAGTCCAGTCCCCACCTTGATTGAGCTCATGTACTTCATGCCAGAACTCGATTTCAATAGGTTCAATTTCATTTTGAATAAATTGTTTAGTACGTTGTACATAATCTTGAGCACGTGCTGATAGTTCAAACATGACGACTTCCTTCGATATATTTTGATATTTCCGCTTTACATCAACATAACCTGAAAACTAATATGAACAAAATGATTTTATTTTATAGACAAACATGACTAATATTCATAGTAAGTCTCCTATCGACATGGGACTTTTTCATCGTATTGATATTAATTTATACCCACTTTTTATTGCCATTTATGAGCAAAAAAGTATTTCAAAAGCAGCGCAGATCTTGTCGATTACACAATCTGCGGCAAGCCATGCCTTGCAACGCTTACGGGGGCATTTAAAAGATGATTTGTTCGTTCGTTCGGGCAGCCAAATGCTTCCAACCCCTTTTGCCGAGCAAAGTTATCCCATCATTAAAAGTGCTCTAATTGCAATTCAAAGTATCTCTATTCAGCAGCAAAGCTTTGATCCAAACATGGTAAACAGCTTAAAAATTGCCATTCATGATGAAATCGAACCTATTATTTTCCCAAAGTTAGTTGCTCACTTTCAGAAACTTGGCTTAAGTATTCAATTCGTAAGTAGCAAACTCGACCGCAAAACAGTCGATGCTGATTTGGTTTCTCAGCAAATTGATTTTGTGATTGACTTAGAGCAAAATTTTGGTGAAAGAATTCAATTTAATAGCTTAGTTAAGGACCAATTTGTCGCATGTACACTACTTAAACAGATTGATGCGAATACTTACTTGGCTGCCCCGCATATTGGTGTGTCTTCGCGGCGTACTGGCGTTTTGGTTGAAGACATTTATTTAAATCGGAAACAACTATCTCGGCAGGTCTTTTTACGCTGTCAACACTATTCCACTGCATTGCAAATTTTAGAGCAATACCCCAATGCAATTTTAACGATTCCTAAAAATATTCTGACTCATCTCAATATCTCTCCGTCTCTCAATATTTTTGATGTGCCTATTGAACTGCCGAAAATGAATATTGGTATTTATTGGCATAAGAATTTGTCTGAAAATAAAAGACATCTTTTTTTGAAATCTGAAATTTTTAAAATTTTTGCTTAGGCTATTTGTTATTATATCTTTTTTTTGCTTAGGCTATTTTATAGAGCCAAGCTAACCTGTATATAGATGCTTTATAGAAAGATTTTTTGTACCTTGATTAACAAAACTATCATCCCTTGGTTTAGTTTATTCATTATCGAGGCAGTGACAAAAAATTGTATCTGTATCCTAAATCACCATGTCAGTGTTCATGGTGAGACCGTATGGATGATGTAGTTGTGAATGTAGATAGATGTAAAAGTAGGCGATGAAATATGCATATTAAGCTTTGGTTGAAATCAAAGCATACACATCAGGATTGTGTTTTTTATGAAAATTATCTTAAATTATAAGCTTTCAGCTTTGCTTTCCAGACTGCATATCTAATGAAAACGTGACTTTAAATTTGATGCTAATTCGCTTTATTGAATAACAGTATCGTAAACTCAGATCAAAGCTAATCCTACTAAATAGTCGCTTATTCTAAGCAGAAGCTTTAAAATAGAGATAAAAGACAACTGTAATGAATTAGCACATATAGGTATGCAACAACAAAAACCACACTATCCTTTGGGAGCTCATCTCATAGTCAAGCATTTTGGCTATACGCATCACGGCATCTATGCTGGGCGTGGGCGTGTGATTCATTATTCAGGTTTTGCTCATCTTTTTAGAAAGCACCCCATTGAAATGACCTCGATTGAAAATTTCAGTCATGGACGTAAAATTATTGTTAATCAATACCAAAACCCAAAGTATAAGGGCCGTAAGGTTGTGCGACGAATGCGGTCACGTATGCATGAAAACAACTATCATCTTATTATTAATAACTGTGAACACTTGTGTACCTGGGCCATTACGGGCGTTGAAAGCAGCCCACAAGTCATTAAGATGATGAACCGACTGACGACTATTGGTTACGTCAGTTCTGTAATGAGCTTTATGAACAGCCTCATGTTAACGCTCACCACGACCTGTTTTGCTTTGGTACTCTATATCAAGAAAAAATTACGTGATAAAGCCAAACGGCAGATTGGTAGCTATCTTGAGTTTAAAGAACAACGCTCTAAAAAAAATCACTAACGCGAACGAAGTTGAAATGGCGGAAACTTGTCTTCAACCAAATTGAGTTGAATATCATACTCTAACCAAGCTTTCGCACCATCAAGCACGGTCGTAAAACCACCCGTAGCATCCATCACGTAATGCATCAACTCATTGCCCTGAAGCTCAATGTCATAGTTTCGAATCATGACATAGGTATTCATACTGTCGATTTGCTCAAATACGAAGTCAACTTTGGTTTTAGGTGCTTCCCATTCAATACTAATAAGTTCATGCTCAACGACTTGTAATACATGAATAGAGTGCGTAATTTGGTATTTATCCCATGTCCAATCCACAACAGCCCCTTTTTCAATATAACCCGATGACTGACTGAACCAAAATTTAGTGGTAATGAGTGGGTCAACGAAGGCATTAAACACAATATTCACGGAACGCCGAATCAACATTTGGGTTTCGATTACTGTAGTCATTTTTATATCCTAATCATTTTTAAGCTTAGTGATAGCACATCTTGATGAACCAAGAATATCGAAGAATTGTTATGGCTTAGATGATGCCGATCTTCTCTTGAGTATTTGTTTTAGTTAACGCAGATTCGCTTTATGTGGACTCATTTCAGGGGGTAGAGGATGTTTGAGAGAGCTGAGCATTTCACGTTCTATTCCACGAACAATTGCATCCAAAGCCAAATCGTTTTCCTGAAGCCCAAAAGGTTCTTCTAACTCTGCACTTAACGCATCTAAACCTAAAACAAGATAAGCAATTAATGCCACGATCACGGGTGACCAGAAACCTAAACTGGAACTTAGGCTAAAGGGCAAAATCACGCAGAAAGAATACACGGCGCGATGTAATAGAACAGAATAAGAGAATGGTAATGGCGTCGATGAAATACGATCGCAACCTGCATGAATATCTCCCATTGCAACTGTATGCTGGCGTAAACCACTGTAAATAATGTCGCTAATTTCTCCTTGCTTATAAAGGACGGTCAAATCTTTTTGTGCAAGCTCTAATACGTATTGAGGTTGATTTGAATGATTCTTTAACACTTGCCACTCTTCATCTTTGAATTGTGTTTTTTCTCTATAATGTTCAAATGCATAGCTTTGTTTGCGTAAACGGTCACGGAGTAAATGACTAAATAACATGACGCGATACATTAAAACTTCACGCGCTGTATCATTTAATACATAGCTATCACGAATTATATGTCTCGAATTGGCAATCAATGCACCCCACAGCTTGCGCCCCTCCCACCAACGGTCATAACATGCCGTATTTCGAAAACTTAAAAATATAGAAAGAATCACACCAAACACGGTGAAACCAATAGTTGGTACCGCAGGAACAGAAACAAAATGCTGTGTAGATAAATAAACCAATAGCGTTGAGATCAGAACACCAACCATTAGTGCAGGAAAAACCTTGGGGAGTATGGTGCCACGCCATGCAAAGAGTAATGCAAAACTATTGGTTTTATCTCGAACAATCACAGTTCATTCCTATTGATTTCGCTACGAAAAGGCTCAACCGAAGTTGAGCCTTATATCTATTTCCACATCCATAAAAGCATAGCTTTATTTACTGTTTAAGCAAAAGCCTTATTTCGGCTTAAAACTATCTTTTAAGTCCAAAATACGGTTAAACACTGGTTTATCACTGCTATGGTCGTACTGATCTGCAACAAAATAACCTTCACGTTCAAACTGGAAGCGTTCTTCAGGCTGTGCTTGTGCAAGTGCAGGCTCAATCACTGCTTGTACAGTTTTCAATGACTCAGGGTTGAGATGTACAAGGAAATCATCATCCGCATCAGGTGCTGCTTCGTTAAATAAACGATCATAAATACGGACTTCAGCTGAAATACCTTTTGTCGCAGATACCCAATGAATCACACCTTTAACTTTACGACCTTCAGGGTTTTTACCTAAAGTTTCAGGGTCAATTGAACATTTCAATTCAACCACTTCACCGTTTTCATCTTTAATTACTTCATCGCACTTAATCACATAAGCATGACGTAGACGAACTTCACCACCCGGAATTAAACGCTTGAAGCCTTTTGGTGGTTCTTCTTCAAAGTCTTTACGGTCGATATAAATTTCAGATGTTAATGGGATCACACGCTCACCCATGTCTACATTTGGATGACGTGAATGAGTTAAATCTATATCGTTAGGCAAATTTGTGAGTGTGACTTTGAGTGGATTCAATACTGCCATACCACGAGCAGCTGTATTTTCCAAAGACTGACGGATGCAGTATTCAAGCATTGCAACATCAACAATACCATCTGACTTCGATACACCTACACGCTTACAGAAGTCACGTAGACCTTCTGGGGTAAAACCACGACGTCGCATACCGACAACCGTTGGCATACGTGGGTCATCCCAGCCATTAACATAACCACCTTCAACCAATTTACGTAATTTACGCTTAGAGGTAATGGTGTAGTCTACATTTAATCGACTCGACTCATACTGACGTGGTACTGCTTCCGAGTGAACTTTTTCAACCACCCAGTCATAAAACGGACGGTGGTCTTGGAACTCTAGGGTACACAATGAGTGAGTAATCCCTTCAATTGCATCTGATAATGGATGCGCATAGTCGTACATTGGGTACATTTTCCATTTATCACCTGTTTGGTGATGCTCTGAATGGAGTACACGGTACAAAATAGGGTCACGCATATGCACATTTGGAGATGCCATATCAATCTTGGCACGCAGAACAGCTTCACCTTCTGCAAACTCACCATTGTTCATTTTTTCAAAACGCGCAAGGTTTTCTTCAACTGAAGTATCACGATAAGGCGAGTTTTTACCTGGCTCAATAAAGTTACCGCGGTTCAAACGAATTTCTTCAGGTGACTGTAAATCAACGTAAGCATCACCCTGTTTAATCAGTTGAATCGCCCATGTATGGAGTTGATCAAAATAGCTTGATGCATAACGCGGTTCACCATTCCATTCAAAACCTAACCACTTAACGTCATTGGCGATCCCATCGACATATTCTTGTTCTTCTGCATCAGGGTTGGTGTCATCAAAACGGAGGTTACAAGAACCATCAAATTCGTTAGCAATACCAAAGTTTAGGCAAATCGCTTTCACGTGGCCAATATGTAAATAACCATTCGGCTCTGGTGGAAAACGTGTGACAACTTTTTGCGTACGTCCTTCGGCCAAATCTTCGGTAATCACTTGGCGCACAAAGTCTAAGCCTGGCTGTTGTTCTTGCTGCGCTGCGACAGAGGCATTGTTACTTGGTGTCGGGTTATTTGGCAGTGTTGAAACAACATCATTCGGCTTCATAGTTTAAAAATCACTTTGATGAAAAAATTGAGGAAAAATAGGCTGCGCTACATGAGCATAATTCTAACCGATCTATCGGCTAATTTATGAATATTTTACAGCCCCTTAAACGATATTTGATCTATTTTACAAAGAAAATAACGTTTTTACTTGCCTTGTAGTTTACAGTTTGCTTATGCTTCTCACAACCAAAAAACCCATGGCTTTGATGTCCATGATCAGGAGATTACACAATGAGTTTTCCTCAAGTCGAATTAAACACCAATAAAGGTCGTATTGTTCTTGAACTTAACAACGAAAAAGCACCGATTACTGTTGCTAACTTCTTAGAATACGTACGTGACGGTTTCTATGACGGCGTAATTTTCCACCGCGTGATCGACGGCTTCATGATCCAAGGTGGTGGTATGGATGAAAACTTCAAAGAAAAAGCAACACGTGATGCAATTGAAAACGAAGCTGATAACGGCTTAACCAATGACCTTGGTACAATTGCAATGGCACGTACACAAGCACCTCACTCGGCATCTGCTCAGTTCTTTATTAACGTGGGTAACAACTCGTTCCTTAACCACTCGGGCAAAACGGCTCAAGGTTGGGGTTATGCAGTTTTCGGTAAAGTAACTGAAGGCCTAGACGTAGTAAACGAAATTAAAGGCGTTCGTACTGGCAACCGTGGCTACCATGCTGACGTTCCACTAGAAAACGTTGTAATTGAATCTGCTAAGATTATTTCTGAATAAGAATCCCTCCTAACCTCCCTTTAAAAAAGGGAGGAAGTCCCTCTTTTTAAAGAGGGATTTAGGGAGATTAAATTAAAATGGAAACTTCCGTGACCTATCTGTTTATCGCCGATTTACACTTGTCACCAGATCACCCTCGACTCATTCGGGGGTTTTTAGATTTATTAGATGCTTATAAAAACAAAAATACCCAGCTGTATATTTTAGGCGATTGGTTCAACGCATGGATTGGCGACGACTACACAGCTCCTTGGCTAGATGAAATCGTAAGTGCGCTACAACAATTTTCAAATGCAGGCAATCATATCTACTTCTTAACAGGTAACCGTGATTTTGCTCTTGGACAAACATTTCTTGATCAATTCAATGGGGAACTTTTATCTGAAATCACGACACTTCATATTGCAGGAAGTATCATTCGTATTGAACATGGTGACCTACTCTGCACGGACGATATATCTTATCAGCGTTTCCGGAAAATTATTCGTAACCCACTATTGCTGAAATTATTAAAAAATACACCTCTTAGCTTTAGACAAAAACTAGCCAACGGCTTTCGTAAAAAAAGTCATCAAGCACAGCAGTTGAAAAGCTATGAAGTGATGGATGTGAATCAAGACGCGGTTCAAACAGCCCTAAAAAATGTCGATTTACTCATCCATGGACATACCCACCGTGCCAATATTCATGATGTCGAAGGTAAAAAAAGAATTGTGTTAGGTGACTGGAAAGAAGATTCCGCTCAGATTTTAGAAATTGATCCGACACAAAATGATCATGCATTGTATTTAAACACGTGGCGGTATTAATCATCTTTTAAACATCTAATCCAAGTACACTATGTCGCCATTGACTTAAAGTACTACAATGATTCATTACTTATGTGTCCGTGTTTTTCTAAGTTCGGTGGGTGTAATTCCAAATAACTGTTTAAATTTACTGGTAAATTTTGATTGTGAATGATAGCCGCATTGCTCTGCAATTAGTCCTATTGGCTCCATTGTTGTTTGTATCAAATGTAAACCATACCCTAGTTTGGTTTGGCGAATCAAAGATAAAATATCAATTTCTTCGGCAATAAGTTTTCTTCTTAAGGTCGATTCACTCATTGCAAGTTGCGTTGATAACCGCTTCATATTCCATGCAATACTCACATCATGACTGATAATGTCATGTATTCGATGCCCAAGAGAAGAATTTCTCGCAATCGCGCCCACATCTGCATACCCTAAACAGTAAAGTAGCTGTAGTATCTCCTGCCTTCTAAAGTGCCATGTCTCAGGTGGAGAGACGAGTGACCATTCAATCAATTGCATTAACGTTGTTTTTAAAATATCGTGTATTTCCCCTTGAAAATAATTTTTCTGACTCGCCCCTGCATGTTTGAATTGAACAAAATCCTGATAATCAAATTCTATAAGCACTGCAACATATTCATCATGTTCATTTGGAATATTTCTCATATCTATTTTTGGGCTATTCGATAAAAATACAAAGGAGCCTTGTGGGCATACAATCTCACCACTAGAGCCGAGCTGCTTTTCACCAGAAAGTACAAATATGATTAACGGTTTTATAATCGGAGCACTCAATATAAGTTGCTCTTGTTTAGATGAATACAACGAAAAAGGTAATTTTTTCTTTTCATTTACGAGTTTTTTTACTAACCCTAATACTTCTTGCATACATCAATAATCATATTAATTTTTGATAAAATACAACCTAATGTGAATAAAGTCATATTAAATTCAAATTTTCCCAAAAACACTGTCTAAAGCAGAGTAAATGCTTGAAACAGTGTGAGATGTATTTGGCTATATAGATTAATCACGCTGATATAAAGCAGTTATTGTGCTGGAAGCCAGAGCATTTGCCCGAACCATATACCCTGTTAAAGCACCTGATGCATTTTCAGGTAGATCCAACTTCTTAGATAAAGCAAAAACTGTAAATTGATAACGATGTACACCATGTCCTTGGGGTGGGCATGCACCGCCAAAGCCTGCTACACCATAATCATTTTTAATACTTAGACTTCCCTTCGGCGCCAAGTTTCGACTAAGATCACCTGCCCCTGTCGTTAATACAGTCACATCTTTCGGAATATTAACAATTTGCCAGTGCCACCACCCACTCCCCGTTGGAGCATCGGGGTCATACGCTAGAACAGCAAATGCTTCCGTTCCTTTTGGCGCGCCATGCCAAGAAAGTTGTGGTGATAGATTTTGACCATTACACCCAAACCCTTGAAACTCCTGAGCTTGACTCATCAATTGATCTTGTGAAATATCGGTACTTTTCAGTATGAATTCATCGGCCCAAGATGTTGCACCAATACCCAACATACAACTAGAAATCAATAGCTTAGAAAATAAATGACGCATATAAGATAGCCCTATTGTTATACCTCTTGATATGTAAAGTATAAAATATCTAAATCCAGTCACTTATCCCAAAACCTAGCAACTTTTATCCTTTTAGGTGTCAAATACAAATCAATTTAAATCAATTGCCATAAGCCCGATAGATTACGGCTATCTCAACCATTAACGTTTTACAGTGACCAAGAGAAAACTTGTAGATATAAAGCAACTCTAAGCCATTGCGAAAAATATGCTGAAATTGGACCTAAAACTTATTTTATCTATTACAATTATTTTAAGTTCGATTTGACTGATGACTAATGGACACTCTGATTACTGCAAAAACACGATATACAACTAAAGCTTATGACCCGAATAGAAAGATCCCTCATGAACAGTTTGTTCGATTATTAGAAATTCTCCGCTTAACGCCATCATCTATTAACATCCAACCTTGGCACTTCTTCATTGCAGAAAATACAAACGCCAAAGAGCGAATTGCCAAAGCATTGGTGGGTAAATATGCATACAATGCACCCAAAGTTTTAGATTCATCACATACCATTTTATTTTGTACCAAAGCCGACATTTCTGAACAGCATTTAGAAAATTTACTTCATCAGGATGAGCTCAACGGACGTTTTAAAGACGATGCCGCTAAACAAGGACAAAAAGACAGTCGCTCTGGTTATGTAGACTATTATCGTAATGAAAAAGGCGATATTCAGCGTTGGGCGGAAAACCAAACCTTTATTGCTTTAGGCCAAATTCTATTAGCAGCCGCTAGTGAAAAAATTGATGCAACACCGATCGGTGGCTTTGATGAGTCAATCATTAGTGAAGAACTCGATTTAGTCGCGAAAGGTCTAATTCCCTCTGTACTACTCACATTGGGCTACCGTAGCGATGCCGACTTTAATGCCAAATTACCCAAGTCTCGACTAAACAACGTAGATATTTTCACGCAGCTGTAATGATAGCTATATATAAAGAAGGGACTCTAAGTCCCTTCTTTATATTTTAGGTCTGAAAATTGCTTATTTATTTTTAAGCTAAATCATTTCAATCTAAACAAAACAAAAATAGTGAGGTTACTGATGTCAGTTACACCGTATATGCCAATGAAGTTTGAGTGTGCTCGTTGCAATAAAATCTATTTACGTCAGTATGAAAATAAAATACACACCCATTACCCTAACTGTCCCAGTTGTGAGCAACCAGGTTTATTACTCGGTATTGCTGTGCTTGAAGATCTACTCAAACACCCTCAGTCTTTTGTCCGCAATTTTTTTAAACAGACATTGCATAAGCTAAACAAGCTACACTGGTAATACCCAATACAAGTCCAATCGCTGTTGCGGGCTTCAGCTTTTCTTTAAATAAAACCAGTCCGCTCAGCACACCTAAAAGTACCACCATAATATTCATGCCCGCAAAAACCACCGCAGGGCTGTCCTTGAGTAGCAGATGTGCTTTGACATACAGTGCGATGTTGGCAAAGTTCAACACGCCAAGACATAAACCAGCCACAACGTTTTTGGTTAAGCCGACATTTTTTGTGGTCACGGCAACATAACTAACTGACAATAAAAATGCACAAATAAACATCAGGTTTAATGCAACAGAAAATTGGACACCTAAGCCTGTAGTATATTTGAGTAAAATGTCTATCAGCGCATAACCAAACCAAACAAGTGCTAAATACCATACAGCCTGCTTTTGCCCCTCTCCGCCACCCGATGCATTGGTAAATAAAATGCACATCACGGCAGCAAGACCTAACCCTACCCCAACAATTTTCAGCTGATTAAACTGTTCTTGAAAAATAAAATAAGCCGCCAATAAAGACAAAATTACCGATAAGCGTTGTGCGATTTCTGTTTTGACAATACCCGCATATTGCAAAGACTTGGCTAAAAATAAAAATACACTCGGCAACAAGACACCAAGCGTTATAATCAGCCACCAAGGTGTATTTGAAATAGAAACGTGGCTAAGATCAGGTTTAAACCAGAAATAGCATAACAAACTGGCTGAAGCATAGTTCCAGCTGATCATCTGAATTGGATCAAAACCTTTGTTTTTACCCCATTTTAAAAGAATGGAGACCACCACACTACAACAGGCCGCAGCAAATATCAGTTTCATAGCACACTCTTATTATTGTCGCCTTGAATATAAACACACATAGAAAAGCCCACATCAAGGTGGGCTTTTCCAATATAAATCATTCAAAATGAATTATTTATAATGTTCAACCATTTTCTCTAAAGAAATTGGACGAATCTTGTCAGCATTGCCCGCTGTACCAAATGCTTCATAACGGTCAACACAAATTTGTTTCATTGCATCTACAGTTTTTGCGAAGAATTTACGTGGGTCAAATTCACTTGGTTGTTCAGCCATCATACGACGCATTGCACCTGTTGATGCTAAACGCAAGTCTGTATCAATGTTGATCTTACGAACACCGTGCTTGATTGCTTCAACCAGTTGTTCAACAGGAACACCATAGGTTTCTTTGATGTCACCGCCATACTGGTTAATGATCGCTAACCATTCTTGAGGAACAGAGCTTGAACCGTGCATAACAAGGTGGGTATTTGGAAGCGCCGCATGAATTTCTTTAATGCGGTCAATCGCCAAAATATCGCCTGTAGGTGGACGTGTAAACTTATACGCACCATGTGAAGTACCGACTGCAATTGCAAGTGCATCGACATTGGTATCTGCAACGAACTGACGAGCTTCTTCAACAGAAGTAAGAAGTTGAGAATGATCGAGCACACCTTCAGCACCCACACCATCTTCTTCACCCGCCATACCCGTTTCAAGGCTACCTAAACAACCGATTTCACCTTCAACTGAAACACCGCATGCATGCGCCATTTGTACTGTACGACGTGTTACATCAACATTATATTCATAAGTTGTTGGTGTTTTACCGTCTGCACCCAATGAACCATCCATCATCACTGATGAGAAGCCCAATTGAATTGAACGTTGGCAAACGTCTGGATCTGTACC